>JAAYSI010000046.1 GCA_012524045.1 Peptococcaceae bacterium
CAATGATTTTGCTTAACAGTAGAGGCATCACTACTTCTCCGATAACCTCCACAATCATAAGAATCGGCCCTATGATAAATGCAGGTAAATATGGCTTTACATATTTCCAGTAGCGTTTCATTAGTTATCCCTTTCGTTTTTCAAATCGTATTTCAATCTATTTTTTATCTGTTTAAGATCTGATCCCGCCTTAAGCCATTCTAGCTCATCGGAACAGGAGAAACCGGCGGATGTGCACTGCCAAAAGCTATTGCCATAATCACCAGAAACAAAACAACAGCCAAAGATATTGTCAAGAGCATAATAAAAAGTATTTTCACGCTTTTATTTAGCAGCTTGCCTTTAACGAATAGTAAAACTGCAGATACAATTACAACCACAATACTGATAATTAGAACAGGGTAAGTTAACAAATTCGCTAAAAGGCCTCCAATTCCATTTGCCATTTATTTCTCCAATTTCAAAATGATTTAAAAGCTGTTTATTCCCGATCCGATCTCTTTCACTTCATTATATATAATATATAGTTTCTCCGTCATATCGCAACATTCCGCCAGAGAAATACCCAGCAACTCAAAAAGGCGGTTAACTTTCTTCAATAGTTAATCAACCAATTTTCTAATTTTCGCTACTAATATCGGTGATAATAAGGTTGTTAGGACAACAATAATCCACAGGTTTCCGTCAAGGAAATAATATGCCTTTAATAAATCTGTAAAATTACCACCTTCGATTAAAATTATACTTAAATCAAATAAGTTTGTTAGAACAAACCATACAACACCAAATGCAATGTATTCTTTTTTGTCACAACTATGTATTTTAGGAATTAAAAAAAATGCCACAAGAAAAATGCAAAAGCTCAATATTATCCCACTTAAAGGGAGCGCAATTGCACCGAGTTTGATCAACACACTTTCTCTTAGTGCACCGTTAAGTATCGCTATCGGAATGATAATCATCCAGATAGCAACTGCTTGAAGATATTTTTTCATCATTTCCTCCTCTTACTCTACTCAGCATTTTGATTATACCATACGATAGTAATATATACTCTCACCCTATGGTCTGTTGGATCTCCCGGATAACTTCAATCTGCAGCTCATCACCCTTGTTAAGGGCTAAAATAACTATGCTGCCCTTCGGGGCGGAACAAGCCGTGAGGGTTATGACAAGGGTAATCAACAGCAGCAAAATAGGCAGGTTCATTCTTGGGTTTTTATTTTCAAGAAGCATGACAGTACCTCCTTAGCGAATTTATCCCTCTCGTTAATCCACGGGCTGTGGCCGGAATGCTCAAACCAGACAATTCCGCCGGCGGGTGTCTCCAGGATCTGCGCGTACTCCTCAGCCAGCACCGTAGGCGCATTGACATCATGCCGTCCCAGGAAAAAATAGACAGGCACAGCCACTCTAGAATAATCCTTGCGCAAATCGATGGTGTAAAGCTGTTGGTATACATCGTTAAATGTGTTTACGATTCCGCGGAAAAAGTTTATTTTATCGATTACTCCATATTCGGAAGAAAAAATGTCCCGCAAGGTGTTGTAGCCAGGATTATGAATTTCGGGATTTCCCGCCATATAAGCGCTCAAATAATTCAGGTACACTGCACTTTTCCAGGTTACATCCTTTCCGTAATAGGGCGGTTCCCCATTTGACCGAAGCCGTTCAATGGTAGCCCTATCCCCTTTAGCCTGCGCAATTTCCAGAGCCTTCGCGTAATCCATCCGCTCGGTCTCGGCGAAGTCCACCATTTGTCCCGTACCTATCAGGGCGTGATAAGACTCCGGATATTCAGCAACAAGGAAAATCCCCAATGCGCTGCCCCACGATTCGCCCAGCAGATAAATCTTTTCCTGGGAAAAACGCTCCTTTAAGTACTCCGTCAACGCGTAACCGTCCTGGATATAGGTTTGGACAGTTATGTTTTTTATTTTATCCGCATAATAGGACTTGCCGGAGCCGGGCTGATCCCAGTTGACCACGACAAAATGCTTCTCCAATTCTGCCAGCTCATGCCGTACAGCCGCCATCTGCGTACCGCCAGGACCTCCGGCAATAAAGAGCAGGACCGGGGCTGATTTGTCCCAGCCTCTGATGCTAATCCACTGCTTTCGGCCGTTCAGTTCAAGTTCCGTAAGCTCGGCAATGCTGTTTGGAGGCGTATTCCCGTTTTCGTCAACAATCCGGGGCGTGGAAGCGGCAAACTGAGAAAAGGCTAATAAACCGGCATTCAGTATTACCACCACAGACAAGAATACCGCCGTTTTTTGCAAGCGAACAAGCTTTTTGGGACCCTGCTTTGCCCTTAAAAGTGAAATTATCCTAAAGGCCGCCAGAAACAAAATCCTCACGAGAGCGGCCACTGCCAAAAGGGTTAAAATAATAAAAATAACTGTCAGTATCATGGTAAACCCCTCCATCAGTATTTAATGTACACGCTTTCCAGCGCGTTACCCATCAATGGAATATCAGTGATGCGGCTGTCCTTAAGCAAAAGCCTGTTCTGTTCTACTAAGCGTTTAATAAGATTTAATTTTTTTATTTGCTCCAACGGTTCACGGAAAACAAGGGTACCGCCGGGTTTCAGGGACCTGGCCAGCGCAGGAATGACACTTGCCAGTTCGCTTTCCGGGATATCGTGCAAAACAAAATGGCAATACGCTAAATCAAAGTTTTCTCCTGGAAGCGCCACAGACTCCCCATGTAAATAATCAATATTTCTAAAGTTGCGCAAAGTCTTGCGGCAGGCCTTCAGCCAACGCTCGGAAATATCCAGACAGGTCAAAGACCCGTGGGGCAGCTTTTGGGCGACGTAGTAGGCGACCGTTCCCATACCGCACCCGAAATCAAGCACCCGTTCCCCTCCGGCGACGGGCAGGCCGTCCGCGAATGTCTTATAAACACTCTTGCCGCAAAGTAAAAAGGCGAGTCTGGCCAGAAATATCTCCAAGCGAGCAGGTTCAGACTTCATTTCTTATCACCTCAACATCTCCAATAAATTACACAAAACTATAAGTCATATCAGAAAATTATCCCGATATTTCAGTCCTCCTAAAATAAAATCAGCTGTATTCCAGGCTCATTGCCATCATAGCAACCGAACCTGTCATACAGCTGATATAAACCTTAAATTTATCTTAAATCGCAGGAATGGTAAGCCGGAAAGTGCTTCCCTTATTCTCGTTCTGACAGAGTATCAAATCCCCTCCGTGGGCCTCGGCAATTTTTTTCGCTATGGAAAGCCCCAAACCGCTGCCACCGGTCTGAGAATTGCGGGAATCGTCCACCCGGACAAAAGGCTTAAATATATCGTTCGCAAGATGAGTAGGGATGCCAATCCCGTCGTCGCTGAACTCAAGCACAGCCTGTCGGTTTTGAACCGTCAGGCTTATGGTAACCAAAGTCCCGGGCGGATTGTACCGCATTGCGTTATTCGCCAGGTTTTGGATAATCCGGCTGAACCGCTCGGTATCCACCAGAGCCATAATACTTACTTCGGGGATCTCGAATTCGTATTTAAACCCTTCGCGTTCCAACTGCGGCACAAGCTCACCGCATATTTGCCGGATGTACTCGCAGATATCCGTTCTTACCACCTTTAAGGAAAACTCCGGACTGTCCATCCGGGAAAGCTCGAATAGCTCGGTAAGCAGGCGGTTGGCCCTTTTGCCGTTATTAATAATGATCTTTAGGTATTCAGCCCGTTCTTGCTCGGTCAGACCTGACTTCTGCAGCAGCAATTCCGCATAGCCCTGGATGCTGGACATGGGATTTTTCAGGTCATGGGAAATGTCGAGAATCAAGCGTCGCCTATCCTCTTCCGATTTTTGGCGCAGAGATATTTCCTGCTCAATCCGGGCAGCCATGTCGTTGAAAGTGTTCTGGAGCTCGGCAAACTCATTTTTTAAACGCAAATCCACCCGGGCGGAATAATCCCCTTCGCGCAAGAGCCTGGTGCCGTCACAGAGCTTGCGTAAAGGCACAGTGATGCTTACCGCTGTGACCCTCGAATAGATAAAGGCGAAAAAGGCAATCAATAAAAGATAACTCAGCGCTACGAAAGTGATTGCCGAACTCGCTCGCAGGAAATCGCCGGCGGCGGCTTCTTTATTATGTACTAGAGAAAAATCCAACCGAATGGATGTTGGGAAGGTAACTATCAACCAAAACTCGCCCTTTGGCTGATAGAGAATATCGTAATGGTAGGGCTTACTCTTACTTTCCGTTAAAAATGTCGTGAATTCCTCGGCCGTTAGCTTATCTTTCCCGATGGTATCAAGACCGCTCGAATAAACAACACGGTATCCCTTGTCCACAACCTGTACCCCGCCGCCATTTTGCACCACAGCGGAAGCATCAATCTGCCTGTAATCCTCTTTAATAATTGCGCTCGCGGGATACCGGTTTTTCAGCAGCGAATCAGCAATCAATTCGCTGGTAAAGGACAGCAGCACAAAAGCGAGTACCGTCGCCAAGATCGTCAGCAAAAATATGACCAGGAAATTGCGGAGGAACTGATTGGACAGTTTTCTTTTCATTGTTATTCTCATGGTTCTTCTCCGGTATAATGGAGCTTGTATCCGATGCCGCGAATAGTTTTAAGATATTTTGGGTTTTGCGCGTCGTCCTCAATCCTGTTCCTGATCCGGCTGATATGTACCATCACGGTGTTGTCGTCAAAATAGTATTCATCGCCCCATACGGCGTGATAAAGCTGCCGTTTGGTAAAAACCCTCTCCGGGTGTTCGACAAAGTGCAAAAGCAGTTTGTATTCCTTGGCGCCAAGTTCGATCGGCTTCCCGTCTTTAAAGGCACAGCACTTTTCTTTGTCGATAGTCAGATTTCCATAGGTAATGCTTGTAGCGGCTTTTCCCTTCGGTGAAATATATTCATTATTCCGTCTCAGTTGCGCGCCCACGCGGGCAACTAACTCGGCAATGGAAAAGGGCTTGGCCAGATAATCGTCCGCTCCCAGTCCTAGTCCCAGCACCTTGTCCATTTCGCTCGTTCTTGCGGTCAGGAAGATGACCGGAACGGTGCTCTGCTCCCGTATTTTCCGGATAAGATTAAAACCGTCCATCACCGGCATCATCACGTCAAGAATTGCCAGGTGGACTTCCTGTGTCCTTAGGATGTCCCACGCTTCCTTGCCGTTTTGCGCGGTCAACACTGTATACCCGTTTTCCTCCAAACTGATTTTTATTAAGTCCCGGATGTCATTCTCATCATCTGCGACCAAGATAATCATTTTTTAGCACCTCCGCCTCTAGGGCTCTTGAGTTAATTATAAAGTTATTAAAACCAAGTTGCGACATAAATTTCCGTACATCGAATCTTTTTTCACAATCTTAGTTCTTTCAATTGAAATTATGAATTTTTCGATTAAAACCCAAACCGGAAATTAAAAAAACCCTCGCAGTTTCGCGAAGGCTACGAAAACATTATCTGAGTAAACGAAAAATGACTTTAAGAACTCATGTTTATAATTTCAAATGCTTTCTGATTCGAATTTTTTGTTCCTTCAGCTTAATTTTTAGAAAAAATTTTTAACTCGTGCTTGGTGCTTTCAGGCAATAAAAAGTCTTCTCCTAAGTAAAATACTTTTGCCAGGCGGGCAATTTACGCAGTGCACACAATAATCCTTGTTCGGATCGTTTGCGGTAAAGTCCGTAATTTTCTCCATTGGCATGCCACAAGCAATACAGGTTTTTATACATATACCTCGCTTTCTTAAAATTAGACTATAAAATTAGACTTTTTTAATTAACTTGGATTTTTCTTTAAACTGTCTAGACCTTCTTAATCAAATTTAGACTTCTTAATGAACCAGGCCAAGCCGCCAAGACATTTAGATGCTCATTTAACCCATTATTTAAGGTAATAGGACAGGGATGTATGATATCAGCATAAAAAAGAAAAAGCACCGAGCGTATTGACGGTGCTATAACAACAAGTCAAATAGTCTATTGCTGTGGTGTAATGAGGGTCATTCTTGTCTTTCCGTTCATTTTCTTGGCCAGTTCTTCAACCGGTCCATAGTACATACACCAGGCTTGGCAATGGTGGACACAGCTAGGCAATTTTCCCATAGCGACGCGCTCTTCACACATGTTGCACTGCTTGGTAATTACCGGCATATAGACCCATTCCCATCTATCCTCATCTATTTGATAAGGACCGATTTCTGTCAGTTTAATTCCATACTGCCCTTCCGGTAAGTTCAGTTCTTTTTTACACGCCACCTCACAACTGTGACAACCGGTGCAAAAGGTGTAATCAATCAGGATGCCGTATGTTTTTCTATCATTATTTGCCATGTTTAAATCCTCCCAACTTGATTACTTGTTCTGTCGGTGAAATGAGGTCATTGACCCCTTCTTCCACTTTATAGATCTTACATAACATACTCTTGATCGGCGAACCGATACCACCTGGTCCTTTAACTCCCTGTTCTGTCAGATTATTCGGGTTGCTGTCAAAAACACCATAAAGATTTTCAGGATCTTGTTCCGGGAACCACCAGCCATGTTCGGCACTAATAACTTTCGGATTTATTCCTTCGGTAATCGTTGCTCTTTGTTTAAAACGTCCGCGCTGGTTTTCGATCCAAACCCAGTCACCTTCTTTGATGCCATAAGCTTTGGCGACATCAGGATGCATCTGAACGAGCGGATCGGGGTGAAATTCACGCATCGTCGGCAACTGGCGATGTTCCGTATGGAAGAATTCATAGGAGCGGGCACCGGTGGTCAGAATCAGCGGGTACTCTTTGTAAAGGTCCGGCGTCGTCACCGGGCTTTCCGGAGGTTCGGTGTGGAAGGGCAAGGGATCAAGCCCCCATTCTATATATGCCAACGGCATGAGTTCCAGCTTACCGGTCGCAGTATTGAATCCGGGTTTACCATCTTCGCGTAGCAGTCCTTTTTCATATTTATAGTAAGTTGCATCCCAGTCCCAATACTCCCAAGTCTTAGCCCGCAGGTCCTCAAAGGTCCCTTCATAGTCCCCGTCCATCCCGATATACCAGTTCAGCATATCGATATCATTTTCAAACGGGAACGCTTTGGGGTTGAGCCGCTTGCCAAATTCAACAACAATTTCTTCGTCACCTTTAGCCTCATAGTAGCTGCAGACTTTGCTCTGTGCCCTGAGTGGTGTCCACCAATTTCTGAGGCTGTTACGTTCCGGGCCCATACCGACCGGCAGGACAATATCAGCGACGGCCATGGCAGTCGGAGTCATAAACGGGTCAGCAACAACGACAAATTCCATCTTTTTCAGGGCTTCCAGAGCACGCGGCGCATCCATAGCCGGACAAGCTATCGAGTTGCTGCTTTGGATCCAGGCCATCCGGATCTGGTAAGGTTCGCCTGTTTCCATGGCATGCACGATCACATCCGTGTCGGCAGTGGGAACAATATTATTTTCTTGGATCCCTCTGGCGGCTCCGTTTAGTTTCTTTTTAGCTGTTTCTTCGGGCATGTGTTCCACTCCGCAGTTATAATGGCGATGCGCATTAAACGCATGGCGAACCAGGAGCATTCCGCCCGGTACATCAATATTGCCGGTAATACCACAGAGGTCGCAAACCGCCAATATAAGGGCTGTACAAGAGATCTGCTGTTCAAAGGCCAAGCCCCACTGCACTGCAGCCGGTTTTGATTTGGCAAAGAGCCGGGCAGCCTGGCGGATTTTCTCCGCCTTAAGCCCACAGATATCAGCCACTTTTTCCACTGGATACTCTTTGACTCTCTTTGCCAATTCCTCGAAGCCGTAGGTCCATTTTTCCACAAATTGATGATCATATAGGTCCTCTTCAATAATGACATTCAGCATGCCGATCGCTAAAGCTGCATCCGTACCTGGACGGACGGGAAGCCAGACATCGGCTCGCGCTCCCCACCAGGTCAGTCTCGG
>JAAYSI010000312.1 GCA_012524045.1 Peptococcaceae bacterium
GACGGAACGGAATCTATAACGGTTGGTACACGGTATGACTCAAATGGAAATGTAAGGTTTGAAATTGACGGAAGAGGAAATAAGACAGAGTATAAATATGATGAATTAAACAAGCTTATAGAAAAGAAACAAGTGGTAATAAAGGGTAGCGAAACAATAGAGCATATTGAAAGCTATACATATGATAAAAATGGAAATCTAATGACAACTACAAATTCAGTGACAAGAGGCGGGAACACGGCTGTAAGCACTGAAGAAAATGTATATGATGAAATTAACAGGCTTATAGAGAAAAAAGATGCTTATGATGTGTCAATTGAAAAAATCATATATGATGAAAGTAATCGTCAAATATATTCATTTGATGCATTGAGCCAAAGAACAGATTATGAATATGACAAAAACGGTAGACTTATAAAAACAATATATCCGGAACTTTCACTTGAAGAAAGACGAACAGAGAGCAATACATATGATTTTGCAGGAAATGTAATGATTAAAAAAGATGGTGAAAATAATAAGACAACATATGTATATGATGAATTTGACAGACTTGACTATGTAGTTGATGCAATAGGTCAAAATACAAACTATGAATATGATTTAAACGGTAACATGGTAAAACAAGAGATGTTTGATGTTAATGGAGATTTAGTTCTTTCAACAACGTATCAATATAATGCATCAAATCTTATGACAAAGAAGATAGATCACAATGGAAGTGAAGATGACAGTACAACTTTTGAAGAGTATAAATATAATGCAAAAGGAGAGCTTCGTAAAAAGTTTGGAAGAAACAGATATCAAATTCTTCTTTTCTTGGGCACGGAAGTTACATATGAATATGATATTCATGGAAGACTTATGAAAGAGATGGCAACTAACCCACGATATTCGAGAGTAGAAATATCATATGAATACGATGCCAACGGAAACCAAATAAAAATGACTGACAGCACAGGGGAAACAATACGTATTTATGATGAATTAAACAGAACAATAAGTAAAAATGTAGGAAATATAAGTGGCGAAGCCTTGTATGAATATGATATAATTGTATCTGATGGAAATGATTATTTAACTGCAGAAGTGAGTGAGGATAACAGAGGAAATGCAGTAACAAAGGTATATGATAAGGCAGGGAGGTTGAAATATGTAGTAGATGATGAGTTGGTATCAGGTTCATCAATATCTAATGTGGATCCTACAAAACTAACAGAATATAGTTATTATGACAATGGAGCAAGAGAGAGCATAAGTCATCCTCAATTTACTGAAGGGTCTAATACATATAGATATAAGCAGTTTTACACATATTACGACGATGGTCTGTTGCGTATATTATTAACTCGCAAGATGATGATAACAAGTAGTGGAGAAACAGCAGTATCTCAATTAGAAAGATTTGACTATCGTTACGATAAAGCAGGTAATCAGATTGCAAAGATTGAAATTGTAAATGGAGTGTTAAAGGGCAGAACAGATTTTGAGTATGACGGGTTAAACAGACTAAAGAAGGTAATAGAGCCAAATGGAAGAGAAACTGTATATACCTTTGATGCAGCAGGGAATAGAAAAACAGAAACAATAACAGAATCTGGCACAACAATTAATAAAACTTATTACTACAACGACAAAAACTTATTGACAAAAATAGAAATACTAGGAGCAGAAACAATAGAATATGATTACGATGAGAATGGAAATCAAATAAAAGTAAGTAAGGTAGAAAACGGAGTTACAGAAGTTATTGCAGAGTATAAATACGATTCATTTAACAGGCTTATAGAAGCAATTACAGATACAGATACGGTAACATATGCGTATAACGGTGAAGGAAGGAGAATAAGAAAGAGTACAGGACAAGAGACAATAAACTATCTTTATGAGTATGACAAAGTAGTACTTGAAGTAGA
>JAAYSI010000047.1 GCA_012524045.1 Peptococcaceae bacterium
AAGAAATTGAAAACCGGAATTTTTAAGTGCCGACCTTACTCTATCCTTGGCTTCTCTGACGGCTGTCGCTGCCAGACCTACCACTTCAAAGACGGGTAAGCCGTTGGAAATATCCACTTCAACTCTGACCAGATGAGCTGTCAAACCCTCTACCGACATTCCGTAAACAGCTGCGAACACTTTTCTCACTCCTACCAGGTAAAATGACCGTTAATACAATCAGTATCAATATCACATTATTAATTGTATTGATAATCCGCATACTAAAATCATTGGTCTAAAACACCCTTAAGCCAGTTAAGTTTATACTCGGATCCGTGGAAATTAATGGCGAGAAAATCAAAACGGAGCAGCGGAAATTCTTTGAAACCGTTCTCTAAAAGATAATAGGAGCCTAGACTCCTAAGTCTCTTAATTTTTTTTGCAGTTAGACTTTCTTCGGCATAGCCTAATCTCGCGGAAGTTCTGGTGCGTACTTCTATGAATACAAGCCATTTTCCGTCCATGGCTACTAAATCAATTTCCCCTTTTGGGCAGCGGTAATTTTGACAGATTATCTGCAGACCGGCTTTTTCCAGATACTCTGCAGCTAGTTTTTCCCCCAGTCGCCCCAGCTCTATTTTACTTAAACCTCTATACATATATACACGCCTACTCCAACCTAAATCACAGCTTTAACCCTTATTTTCTCTATAAACTGCGAAAATCCTTGGTGAAAAATAAGAAAAAGATCATTTTACTATTTTCATATCTTTTATAGGCGCGAAACTTCTTCTATGAACTGGACATGGTCCAAATTTATCGATCTCGGCCAAATGCAATTTGGTACAATAACCTTTATGTAAATCAAAGCTATAATTCGGATAAAGCTGCTGTAAGTCGCACATAATTTTGTCCCTGGCAACTTTAGCTAAAATGGAGGCAGCTGCAATGTTTGCACTAAGCCTGTCCCCGCCGATTACCGGTTCATGCCGCAGGGTTATGTCGAGCTTATCCCTACCATCAACCAAGATATAGTCCGGAGTAAGTGCTAATTTTTCAATAGCTCTTTGCATCGCCAGTTTTGTAGCCTGCAAAATGTTTAGAGTATCAATTTCTGTGACAGAAGCCGAGCCTAAGGAATAAGCAAGGGCTTGTTGTTGGATCATCTGGTTGAGAAATTCTCTTTTTTTATCAGTTAGCTTCTTCGAATCATTTAAGCCAGGTAAATCAAAACTTGGGGGTAGAATACAGGCTGCAGCCACTACCGGTCCGGCTAACGGTCCTCTGCCGGCTTCATCTACCCCTGCCACTAAACGATAGCCCGCTTCGTATAATTCCTTTTCTATTTTAAGAAGACTTTCGATTCTTTTAGATTCATCCATTGTGTACTCCTTGAATTTCTTCTTTATAGAGTATAAAGCTTATAAGATTTTTTCTTTACCAAAAAAATCTTCCTTCTAGTTACAAATCCAATTAGAATTATATTAATTCTAATCCATTGTAACTTTGGCTACTTTTCCTGTTCTAAACTCCCGCAAGAATATTTGAGCTGCCGTAAATG
>JAAYSI010000048.1 GCA_012524045.1 Peptococcaceae bacterium
GAGAGTTAAATAAATCAGGTTTAAATTAGGCTATTTAAATCAGGTTAAGTAAAATTAGATGATTCTAAGTTAAATTCAAGAGCAAGGAGGCCCTAGTTTTGCAAAGTCTAGAAATAGTTCCTTCGTTGTTGGAAGGTTCAGTCCGAATACCTCCATCTAAGAGTATCAGTCACCGGGCTATAATCTGCGCCGGTTTGGCTGATGGAATAAGCCGAATTGAAAATATTATTCTTTCTGAAGATATAAAAGCTACCTTGGAAGGCCTGGTAGCACTTGGGGTACCTAAACCGGCAGCGGAGCAAGAAAAAAACAGTTGGACTTTAAATATAAGAGGTACCCCTAATATTAAGAGTGTTAGTCCGACCGTTAATTGTCGAGAATCGGGATCAACTCTTCGCTTTTTATTACCGCTGGCTACTTTGACCGGAGAAGAAATGACTTTTACTGGCCAGGGTAAACTGGTTGAACGTCCGCTTGATGTCTATTATGATATTTTTGATGAACAACAACTGGCCTACAGCACTAGCGGCGGTTTACTCCCCCTAACCATTAACGGCAGACTAAAGCCCGGAACTTATCGCCTAAAAGGTAATGTCAGTTCGCAGTTTATTACTGGTTTAATGTTTTTGCTGCCGCTGCTTAAAGGGGATTCCCATCTAATTCTTACTACTAAGCTGGAATCTCGCGGTTATGTCGATCTTACGCTTGATGTCCTGCAAAAGTTTGGGATAGAAATTGAAAACAGAGGTTATCAGGAATTTTTTATTAGGGGTAACCAAAAATATGAGAGCTGTAATTACAGAGTTGAGGGAGATTACTCTCAAGCAGCTTTTTGGATTGTTGCCGGTATTTTAGGGCAGGGAATAGACTGTGTTGATTTGAATCCTGATTCGCTACAAGGGGATAAAGCTATTATTGATATTGTAGGGCAAATGGGGGCAAACCTGGAAATATTAGCTAATCGGGTACGCATTAGAAGTTCGACTCCGCAGGCTACGGTAATTGATGCGGAGCATTGCCCGGATTTAGTTCCTGTATTAGCAGTGTTAGCGGCGTTAAGCGAAGGGACTTCGCGGATAATAAATGCCGGTAGGTTAAGGATAAAAGAGTCAGATCGGCTTAAGGCAATTACCACTGAGCTTAATAAATTGGGAGCGAAGATTACGGAACTTGACCAAGGGCTAGTTATCGAAGGAGTTAAAAGCTTAAGGGGCGGAGTAGTGGATAGCTGGAACGATCACCGGATAGCTATGGCGTTGGCCGTTGCTTCGCTTAGGTGTAAGGAACCAATCTATTTAACGGGTTTTGAAGCGGTTAATAAATCATATCCGGCTTTTTGGAAGGACTTTAAAGAATTGGGAGGGAAGATTGATGAGTGGCACTTGGGGTGAATATCTAACTCTGTCCATATTTGGCGAATCCCATGGGAAATGTGTAGGGATAGTGATTAATGGTTTGGGGGCAGGTTTTGAACTCGACTTAGACTTTATTAACAAAGAGCTGCAAAGGAGAAGACCCGGCCTAGCGGAACTCTATAGCAGTACGCGGCAGGAAAAGGATGAGTTTGAAATCTTAAGCGGTTATTTCAACCACAGAACAACCGGTGCTCCGCTAACTTGTGTGATTTGGAATCAAGATCCGAAATCCGAAGATTACGATGAAATCAAAGGAATTATTCGCCCCGGACATGCCGATTACACAGCCAAGATTAAATATTCTGGCTTCAATGATTATCGCGGCGGAGGTCATTTTTCAGGTAGGCTTACAGCGCCGTTGGTTTTGGCCGGAGCTATTGCCAAACAGATTTTACAGATCCGCAATGTGACCATCGGAAGCCATATTTTGAGTATTGGTGAAATCAAAGGAGAAAGTTTTAATCCGGTACAGATAGAACCTAACATTCTGCAACAGCTAACGGAACAGAAATTCCCGACCTTAGACCAAGAACTGGCCACCGTAATGAAAGAAAAATTAGCTAAGGTTCGTAAAGAGCAAGATTCAGTTGGAGGAGTTGTGGAAACGGCCATAGTCGGACTTCCTGCTGGTTTAGGCTCTCCGTTTTTTGATTCAATGGAAAGTAAGTTGGCTCATCTTTTATTTTCTATTCCGGCAGTTAAAGGAGTTGAATTTGGCGCTGGCTTTGCCATTACCCAAATGCAGGGTTCGGAAGCCAATGACGAATTTGCCCTTCATGGAGATCGGGTTGTAACTGTCACCAATCACAGCGGGGGAATTCAAGGTGGGATTACCAACGGTATGCCGGTGTTGTTTAGGACAGCCTTTAAGCCGACGCCGTCAATTGCTAAAAATCAAAAGACAGTGGACTTGGAGAAAATGGAGGAGTTGGAAATAAGCATCAAAGGACGGCATGATGTCTGTATAGTTCCTAGAGCTGTTCCGGTAGTTGAAGCTGTTGCGGCAATTGCGGTTTTAGACCTGATGTTGGAAAAGGATGGTAATGAATGGATAAAGTAAATGTTTTAGCAGATTTACGCTCCAAAATAGACCATATAGACCTGGAACTGTTACGCCTTTTTGCGACCAGAATGGAAACAGTGCTCGAAATAGCGGAGTACAAACGGGCCAACAAATTGGATATCTTAGATAGTGCAAGGGAACAGAAAGTTTTGGCTAAGACTGAAATTATTGAAGAGCAAAACCTACGCCGCTACGCAGTGGATTTTCTCCAAACTTTAATGAACTTGAGTAAAGAGTACCAGCAAGAGCACCTTACTCGTGAACAAGTGCGGACTGTAGAAGTGTTCCAAAATGGGAAAGAAGTAAATGAGGAAGAATTTTATGATAGCGAAGTTACCGTAGGGATCCAGGGAATACCCGGCTCTTATAGTGAGGAAGCACTAAGAGATTATTTCGGCCAAAAGGTAAACAGGAAAATTTATGAAAACTTTGCGGCTGTGTTTGAAGCACTGCAGGCCGGAGAAATCGATTATGGAATTTTGCCTTTAGAAAACTCCTCCACAGGCGGGATAATTGAAGTTTATGATTTACTCTGTCTTTACGGCTTTCACATTGTCGGGGAGAAATGTGTACAGGTTAATCACAATTTACTTGCTCCGGTCGGAGCTAAAATTGAGGATATTCGGGAAGTTTATTCTCATCCTCAAGCCCTGCTGCAATGTAGTAATTATCTCAAGGGTCACCCTGACTGGACTTGTATTTCCTGCAGTAATACGGCAGTCAGCGCTAAGCTTGTTCGCGATTCAGGGTTGTTTCAGCGGGCGGCGATCGGGAGCCTAAGGGCCGCCGAACTTTATGGGCTTAATGTTTTAGAAAGAGGAATAAGCAATAAAAACGATAATTACACCCGCTTCATAGTTATTGGCAATTCTTTAATGCTAAAAGCTAAAAATGATAAACTAAGCTTAGCTTTAACCTTACCCCATGAAGCCGGTTCTTTATATAGAACGTTAAGTCACTTTGCTGAAAATAATTTAAATATGCTTAAAATTGAGTCTCGACCAATTAAAGAAAAGAATTGGGAATACCTTTTTTATATAGATTTTGAAGGCAATCTGCTTGATAAGAACGTTGCTAAAGCCGTAGAGAGTATTCGGGCTAATTCATCCTTTTTCCGACTATTAGGTAATTATCGAGCTGATCCGGTTAAGAACTCAGAAAAATCATAAATTTTACTATTTTTAGGATGGATTATGGTCTATAATTAGGAGGACAAGGACTAATTTTTGGAGGTTTAGGGTAGTGCTAAATTCTAAGGACAGATATTTGCAGCATAAAGAGTTGATGAAAACGACCGATAAGAACCAAAACTTTTCGTCAGAAAGCAGTTCTTTATTCGAACCCGGCAAAAAGAAAAGGGGATCTACCCAAAAAAAAGAAAGAACTTTTCTAGAAAAATTGGTTATATTTTTGATTCTTGGGTTTATTCTATCAGTGTTTATGGCGTTTGCTTTGGAGAACGGCAATATTATGGTTTACGATGGAATTATAAACTTTTTAATATTA
>JAAYSI010000004.1 GCA_012524045.1 Peptococcaceae bacterium
CAATTTTGATTATGTAAGGCTACTTCAAAGGTGATTCTACGATTTGTTAGGTCAATATAATATTTGCAAGCTTCCAACAATTCGTTTAGAGGGTATCTTCTGTTGATCGGCACTAAAATATCCCGTACTTCATTCTTTGATGAATGCAGAGAAATAGCCAAGCCAACCTGCGGATTATCATGGGCTAGTTGTTTGATACGGGGTACAACCCCGCTGGTAGAAATTGTTATCCTACGCATCCCAATATCCTGACCATTTTCGCTGTTGAGAATTTTTATAGCTTTAAGTACTGCTTCATAATTAAGAAAAGGCTCTCCCATCCCCATAAACACAAGATTCGTGACCTCAAACTCGGGATCTTCCTTTTTGACATGTCTTATAACATCCAAAACTTGGCCGACTATTTCGCCCACAGTCAAATTTCTTTTATAACCGGACATTCCAGTCGCACAAAAGGAACAACCTATTGGACATCCCACTTGAGTTGAAAGACAGAGAGTGTGTCTTTCTCTGGAGTGGCCCTTTTCGTAGTTCATAAGAACTGTTTCAATACTCTCGTTATCTGCTAACCTAAACAGATATTTTCTGGTCCCATCTTTAGAACGTTTTTCCTGCACCAACTCTAGAGGTTGTAGAACTAAAACCTTGCTTAATCTTTCTCTATCTTCTTTGGAGATATTCACCATTTCCATCCAGCTTTGAGCACCTTTTTGGTGTACCCAGTGGAAGACCTGATTAGCCCTATACTTCTTTATGCCTAATCTCTTGCATAAATCGCTAATTTCTTCCTCGAGGCATGAACGACAATCCAACTTTTTCATATTTAGTATTATTCACCCATTTCACCTATTGTAAACATAAGATAACATAAAATTTACCCCTTTAAAACTACTCCTCTTTTCTTTTCATTTTAGCAATGAAAAATCCGTCCATATCGTGAAGGTGGGGTAAGATTTGCCATACTCCTTTTCTCAATTGGCGCAAGTCACTTTCTGCAGTGACCTTAAATGGCAGTTCTTCTGTCAAATCAACAACACTAAAATCTGGCCTTTCCTTGCGAAAAGCCTTTACTATCTCAAAATTTTCTTCTGGCTCAGTGGTACAAGTAGAATACAAAATATCTCCTCCCGGTGCCACTTTATCAGCTGCGCTTAAAAGAATCGCAAGCTGCAATTGAGGCAATTCTTGAATTTCATCTTCTCTTTTTTGCCAGCGCAGATCAGCTCTTCTTCTAAGCACTCCCAAACCGGAACAAGGAGCATCCACTAAAACTTTGTCAAACTGCCCCTGAATTTGCCCCGACTGTCTGGCGTCATTTTGGACAATCTTGATAATAGTTATTCCTAAACGTCGGGCAAGCTGGTTGACCAATTCTAATTTTTGTGGATAAATATCGGTTGCAATTATTTCACCGCAATTACGCATAAGCTGCGCAAGATACGTAGTTTTGCCACCAGGCGCACTGCAAACATCTAAAACTCGCTGACCGGCTTGCGGGGCCAACAGATACGCAGCCAATTGAGAACTTTCGTCTTGAACCGTAAAATAACCTTCCTGGAAAAGGTCCAAATCCTCCAATGCTCCATAGTCTTTAATAAATAGGGCATCAGGTAGTTTGGAACTTTTAATAGTTTCTATCCCTTTTTCTTCTAATTTTCGAATCAATTCCACTGGCGTTATTTTTAGAGTGTTAACCCGAATGCAAGTATCGGAAGGAATATTGTTGGCTTTCAGCAACTCTTCCGTTTCTTGCGCGCCATATCTTTTCAACCATCTTTTTATCAACCATTCAGGGTGAGAATATTTTACAGCCAAGTAGCGCTGAGTTTCTCTTTTCTTATCAGGCCAGCTAAAATTCCAACCCGTTTCGGCTGTTTGCCGTAATACTTTATTGACAAGCGCAGCATAGGATTTGCGAAAATATTTTACAGTATTTACAGCCTCGTTAATTGCTACAGGTACTGGAATCTTGTCCATATATAAGATTTGCAGAGCTCCCGTGCGCAATACTTGTCTGACTTCAACCGGAAGGGCAGACATCGGTTTGGTTAAATGTTTCCGCAACGCATAATCCAACAAGACTTTATTCTTTAACACGCCGTTAACCAAAGCGGTAGTCAAATTTCTTTCTCTTCTGTCGTCAAGTTCTGCAAGATAAGCCTGTAGTAAAAGGTTCGCATAAGCTCCTTCTTTTTCTATCCTCGTAAGAATACGCACGGCAAGCTGCCGTGCGTTGAGTGTAGATGTTTGATGTTCTTTTTTCCTATTTTGATCGTAAGATTTCATATAATTATCTTCCTACAGTGTAATGATTCAATATAATGATTTTTCGAATCCGTCGTCATAATTAATCATCCCGACCAGAAGCTATCCAGACAAACCTCAGTAAAGTCAAGATAGCAGTCAAAGCAGCCGCGACATAAGTCAAAGCAGCCGCGTTTAACATTTTCTTGGCCCCGTCCATTTCTTCATAACCGGAAACTATTCTACTCTGCCCCAAAAAAGCCAACGCTCTACTACTGGCATTAAATTCCACAGGTAGAGTGACCACCTGAAATAGAACGGCAAAAGCAAAGGCATATATACCGACTGTGAGTAAAATAGGCATTTGCGGTATAAAAATACCTAACAGAATAAGGAACGGGCCAATTTGACTACCGAAGGATGCTACCGGCACAAACGCAGATCTAATTTTTAGCGGAGCATAACCATCGGCATGTTGGACAGCATGACCTGTTTCGTGAGCCGCCACAGCTATTGCTGCAATTGAAGTACTATTATATACACCACTACTAAGTCTTACTGTATGGACCCTAGGATCGTAGTGGTCAGTTAAATTGCCGGCGACTTGCTCTACTTTAACATCGTATAACCCATTTTCATCGAGGATCATACGCGCTACTGCCGCTCCTGTAAGCCCCGAATTACTCCTAATCTTAGCATATCTATTATAGGTACCGCTGACTTTAGACTGGGCATAAATTGTGAGGATTAGCGCGGGGATTAATAATATAGTCGACGGATGAAACAAAAAGGGGTCAAAAATCATTGAGCTTCCTCCTTCAAAAAACCAAAGGCTATCAATAAATATTCTCTCTCTATTGTAACATAGTACTTTTTCCTTAGATTTTCCTTAAAGAAGATTTTAAACTAAGCAGTCACCAATTTTGACTCTGCGGCCGTTAAAAAAGTCAGACGCACTCATTCTCTTTTTCCCGGCCGGCTGTAGCTCCGTGATTTCAAGCTTGCCATCCCCAGTCATTACTAAAAGTCCATTCGGAGACGAAGCCAGAATTTGCCCCGGTCTAACCCCGGTAGAAGAGTTTAAGACACTCTCATCCTCAATCATCTTACTCCGCCAAATTTTAACTTGCTCTCCGCGAAAGGTCGTAAAAGCTCCCGGCCAGGGATTAAGTCCTCTTATTCTATTATGGATAGTCCAAGCACTCCAGCTCCAATCCAGTCTTTCGTCTTCTCTTTTTAAAAGAGGAGCGTAAGTAGATTCTTGGGGCTGTTTTTTGGGCTTTATAGTGCCTTGTTCAAGTCCATTTAAAGTCTTTAATAAGGTTTGGGCTCCTAACTCGGCAAGGGCATCGTGAACCTCGCCTGTTGTAGCCGTTGAAGATATTGCATATTCTGCAGTTAGTAACATGTCCCCTGTATCTAGTCCCTCATCCATTAACATAGTCGTAACTCCGGTTTTAGTCTCACCGTTAATAACTGCCCAATGGATCGGAGCAGCACCGCGGTAAGCCGGTAAAAGTGAAGCATGAACATTGACGCAGCCATAGCGAGGTATGTCTAAAATCTCTTTAGAAAGGATTTGCCCATAAGCGACCACAATTATACATTCTGGAGCAAGTTCTTTTATTATTTTTACATTGGCAGGTGCCTTTAGCCTATCGGGCTGGAAAATTGGTAATTTGAGTTGTTCAGCCAATAATTTTACAGGACTGGCTGTAATTTTTTTACCCCTGCCGGCCGGGCGATCAGGCTGGGTAAATACACCTACCAATTCATGCCCTGCGTCATATAAAGCTTGCAAAGAAGGTAAAGCAAAAGCCGGAGTACCCATAAAAACTAATCGCAAAAATCTCACGTCCCCTTAGTTTTTAATCTCATTTTTACTAATTAGTTTCGTTGCCAGATCTACAAAGAGTATTCCTTCCAAATGGTCTATTTCATGTTGGAAAGCCCTGGCCAAAAGCCCCTCTGCTTCGTATTCAACCGTTTCCCCATCCCGGTTCAGGGCCTGAATAACTACTGATTTCGCTCTTTTTACCTCACCTACTACGTTAGGTACACTTAAACAGCCTTCACTTTCGATTTCTTCTCCGCTTTTCTCGACAATTATTGGATTAATGAGTTCAATCAGTCCTTCCCCGATATCAATGACCACTATCCTTTTGGAAATACCGATCTGGGGAGCCGCCAGTCCGACCCCATTTGCCTCATACATGGTTTCGGCCATATTATCCAGCAATTTATGGATATTGGGAGTGATTTTTTTAACTTCTTGGGCTTTTTGTCTGAGAATATCCTCTCCGAGTTGTACTATTTGATAAACGGCCATATCTGTGCTCCTTTGTCCTATTATTATTAACATATACTAACATAAATTATTATTAGATAATTATACCTTTATTAAATTTATTAAGCAATTTTTTGCTTTAAATAATATTTTGAGTATTAAATTGCTGTCAAAGCTTTAGATATGCAAAAAGTATGCAAGAAGCTTAGACAGATAAGGGATTTAACTCAATACTCAAATTAATTCCGGAGCTCAAGCTGTCATCATAAAAAGCTTTAATTCCCGAATGCGCAATTTTTCTTAAAACAGCCGGGTTTTTACCCTTTAGTAATACCTGCCAGCGGTACTCATTTTTAAGCTTAGTGAGAACAGCCGGAGCAGGACCTAAAATTGCGTACTGTTCTATTTCCTGTTTAGACATTACCGTTCTTATTCGAGCCGCTAAGCCATTGGCGGCTTTAATCAATCTTTCTTCATTTTCATGAAAGAGTAAGATTCTTAGAAGATGAGAAAAAGGCGGATAGCCTAATTTTTTCCGATAAGCTATTTCTTGCCAAAAAAAAGCCGGATAATCCTGTTCTGCTGCTTTGATTATCGCTCTATCTTCAGGCGTATAGGTCTGAATAACAACATCTCCCTGAATAGTTCCCCTTCCTGCCCGACCGGCAACTTGAGTTAATAATTGGAAGGTTCTTTCGCGTGAGCGAAAATCAGGCATATTAAGCAGTTGGTCCGCCAAAATTACCCCTACAAGAGTAACATTGGGAAAGTCAAGCCCTTTGGCTAACATTTGGGTCCCAACCATAATTGGAACCTGACCTTGCCGGAATTTTTGCAGAATTTCCTCATGTTTACCGGTTCCCAAGGTTGTATCCGTGTCCAATCTTAAAACATCTACTCCTGGAAAGAGTGCTGTAACTTCTTCCTCTACTCTTTCGGTACCCTGTCCATAAAAGCGGATATATTTGCTTCCACATTCCGGACAAAGATGGATGATCTCTTGTTGGTAATCACAATAATGACAAAGTAACTTATCTCGGTTGCTATGGTAAGTTAAAGCTATATCACAATTAGGACATTGTGCGACAAAACCGCATACCCTACAGAATACAAAGGTCGCATAGCCCCTTCGATTTAAAAAAAGAATGCTTTGTTCTCCCTTGGTAATCCTGTCTCGTAATTTTTCTCTTAAACTCTCTGAAAATAAGCTCTTATTACCGTTGGCCAACTCACGCTTCATATCTACGATTTCCACCTGCGGCAGAGGCCTTTGGTTATACCTGTGTTCTAACTTGACCAAGGTAATTTTTTTCCTTTGGGCGGCTGCATAAGCCTCTAAAGAAGGCGTTGCACTACCCAGCAAAACAAGTCCTTTTTTCTGTTCCATTCTTTTTCTGGCTACATCTCGGGCATGATATTTAGGGTTTTCATCTTGCTTATAAGCATTATCGTGCTCTTCATCCAAGATTATTAGTTTGAGCTTGGGCAAAGGAGCAAATACAGCCGAGCGCGCCCCAATGATAACCTTTTTCTGCCCGCCTAAGATGGCTTGCCAGATCTTTAGTTTTTCATTAAAGTTAATCCCTGAATGAATTACTGCGACTAAATCACCAAACTGAGCTAAGAATACTTTGGATACCTGAGAAGCCAGAGAAATCTCAGGTACAAGAATAATAGCATCCCCACCTTCGAGTAGGACCTTAGCTACTAAAGCGCGATATATTTCGGTCTTACCGCTGCCGGTAACACCGTGCAATAACACAGTCTCTCCTTGCTTTTTTTGGTAAAGTTCCCAAATATCTTGGAGAGCTTTTCTTTGCACTGGGCTTAGATTAATTGAATTGGAATTCCAGTCGTTTTCAGACAGAGGCTGCTCTTGAAAAACCGGAGCCATGGGTTGAGAAGAGCCCCTTGGAATAAATCTAGATTCTTTTTTGAGCCACCCTTGATTTACCATACCCTCTAGGAACTCTGACTCAACATTGGCTCTTTTTAACAGTGTTTTTTCAGGTAATCCCACTCTTCTTGCTCTGTGCAGAACCTTCAAGACATTATGACTATCCGGATCCAACAACTCCAAAGCTTTAACATCATCATCTTCCATTTGAACACATGGAATAATCCAATTCTCTAATTTCCCTTTGAAAAAGGGCCATACTGTATGTAAAGCTTGGGCTATTGGACAAATAGTGGTTTCCGCCAACCAACAAGCTATCTCTATGAGCTCCGAAGGAACTAAATAATCGCCTTCAAGGATTTTGGAAATCGGTTTAAAAGTTATTTTCCGATCTAATTCCGGTGGATTTTCGCTAACTTTTACAACTAATGCCTGTACTTGCCGGTTTTTAAGTGGGACAATAACACTCATCCCTACCTTTACTGGCAAATCCTCAGGTATTAAGTAATGGTAACTTCGATCTAGGCGTCTGTTGGCTACGTCTACCAAGACTTCAGCATATTTAGGCATAGATATAGACGCTTCCTTTCGCGAGATACTTCTCTTAAAAAATTATAACAGATTTCCCCTATAGATGGGGTAGTGTCAAAACCTTAGACTAAAACTTTAAAAATGTCAAAAAAAATGTTGCGTAAAAACCTTAGAAGTGCTATTCTTGTTGAGGAAAATTATTTATACCTTTAAACTAGTCCCGTGAGACTAGAAAGGAATTATGGGTTATTGTGTAAGGGTTGACCTCTTCTACCTCACGGGCAGAAGGGGTTATATTTTTAAGGAGGTTAATATTAAATGGCCAAAGAAGTCCAGATTCATGAGAGATTACCGTTAAGCAAAACAATCCCGCTAGGTTTGCAGCATGTATTTGCAATGTTTGGGGCCACCGTTCTCGTACCTTTTCTTACAGGCTTAAGCCCAGCAATTGCCCTTTTGGCCTCCGGTATCGGTACAATTGTTTTTCTCTTGCTGACTGGAAGCCGTATTCCAGCTTACTTAGGTTCCTCTTTTGCTTATATAGGGGTATTGACTCATTTTATCAAAGATCAGAACAATATTGCAGTCGCAATGGGTGGAGCCTTGGCTATCGGTCTCATCTATATCCTGGTTTTCCTACTAATGTCCGTTTTTGGCACTGCTTGGATTCATAAACTAGTTCCTCCAATCGTTGCCGGTCCAGTTGTATCTATTATTGGTCTGAGTTTAACCCCAGTAGCAGCCGATATGGCCTCAAATCACTGGGGAGTCGCTATCTTCACCTTGGCTGTTGCCATATTTTTCTCCATTTTCGCCAAAGGTTTTTTTAAGATAATTCCTATTTTGATGGCAATTATTTTTGGTTATATTGCCGCTTTTGTTCTCGGTCTAGTTGATTCTCAGCCAATTTTGGACTCTATGAATAAATTTATAGCTCCACCGATAAATCTCGAAAGTCATTTTGTCCCTTCGTTTGAATTAACAGCTATAATGATGTTTGCGCCATTGGCATTTGTTACCATAATCGAAGATCTTGGACATATGATCGTTCTCGGTAACATCACCCATTCCGACCCTCTTACCAAACCGGGCTTTCACAGAGTATTATTAGGTAATGGCGTAGCTACAGGAATTGGCAGCTTTCTAGGCGGCCCACCACTTACAACTTATGGTGAAAACATCGGAGTTCTGGCCGTAACTCGTGTCTATAGCACATTTAATCTTTGGGCCGCAGCAATTATTGCCATTATCCTTAGTTTTGTTAATCCTTTACAGGCTCTAGTCATGTCTATTCCGACTGCTGTTATGGGCGGGGTTTCCATACTGCTGTTTGGTATGATTGGGGCAGCCGGTCTACGCAATTTGGTTGAAGCCAAAATTGAATTTTCCAAATCGAAGAATCTGATAATCGCTTCTGTTATCTTTGCCATCGGAATCGGCGTAAGCAATCATGGCGTAGCCTGGGCTACTTTGGTCGGTATCGGACTGAATCTTCTACTACCCGAAGAAAAAGACGAGATTGCTTAGGCTTAAACCACACTAAAATCAAAAACAATCCTCTGAACCTTAATATGCATTTTAATTAAAAAACTTGCCCTAAGATGGAAGTGCTTGCAAAACAGGCAACAAAATATCTGGGCAAGTTTCTGTTTTTAAATTTGGCTTTAATTTTTTGTATTTCAAATTTATATTTCAATCCGAATTACTATTTTCGTTACTTTCTTCTATCTTTAGAGTAATTTCCTGAACCCTTCTATGGTTTGTCTTCGAAACCTTGATTACTAGGTTTCCATAAGTAAAGGATTCTCCTTCACTAGGGATTCGGCCAAACTTATCAATGACCCATCCACTTACCGTATTCACATCTGTGTCTGACTCATAGTCAATATCAAAATAGTCAAACATCTTTTCCAGATTAGTACTGCCCAATATTCTATATTCATTTTCCGCAATTCTGCTGAACTCTTCGACTACAATATCATGCTCATCCCAAATTTCCCCGACAAGTTCCTCTAAAATATCTTCCATTGTAACGATCCCTACAGTCCCACCAAATTCATCCACTACTACAGCCAAATGGGACTTGGATTGTTGGAGCAATTTTAGGAGCTTGGATACTTTCATCGACTGAGCAATATAGATCGTCGGCTTTATTATTGCACTCAGATCATTACCGCTAGCTACTTCATTATGAAAATCTTTTTGATGGATCAAACCTATGATATTATCAATAGAGGTATCGTAAACCGGCAGTCGGGAATAGCCTGTCTTTTTAAACAAATCGGCAATTTCTTGTTTGGAATCTTCAGTAGAAACAGCCACAACATCCACTCTCGGCGTCAAGATATCTATCGCTTCTACATCATTAAATTCTAAGACGCTACGTATCAGTTCACCTTCTTGTTCATTAATTCCGCCGCCGTGTTCAGCTTCTTGAACAATTGTCAAAAGTTCTTCTTCAGTAATTCCCTTCTTACCCTGCACTTTAAATATTTTTGCCAATAGCTTTTGCCACTGATCAAAGAGATAATTGACCGGGGTTAGAATAACCATTAGGAAACGCAAGAAAACCACCGAGAACATCGCAAACTTTTCCGGAGTTTCTTTAACCAGGCTTTTAGGAGATATTTCTCCAAAAATCAGGATCGCCAACGTCATTACTATAATGGATAGAATTAACCCCATATTGCCGAAATAATTTACAAAAATCACCGTTGCCAGTGAGGCGGCTGCAATGTTGACTAAATTATTACCTATCAAAATAGTTGATAGCAGCTTATCATAATCCTCGGAGATTCTAAGGAGTAACTCTGCTCTTTTATTTCCACTTTCCGCTATATTTTTCATCCTCATTCGATTAAAAGATGTGAAAGCAGTTTCCGTTGCTGAGAAAAAAGCAGATAACAAAACCAAGACGGCTAGAATTATGATAAGCATAATACTGTTACTGTCCATTTAGGTTTTATTTCCCCCTGAAATTCTTAATCAATTTTTAAAATATGCAATAAAAAGGCACGGCATTAAAAATAAAAGCTTTATGAGCAAAGCTTTGTACCGTGCACCGAATATTAAGGTTTAGTAGTAAAATACTCATATAGCCATAGACCCTTAAATTATTGGATAGCACGCAAAAGCCAATAGCTAAAATCAGTGTATTCTATCCTAAAATAAATTATAACATAGAATATCTAACAAAACTATAGACAGCATTAGCGTTGAATATGATAAATGATTTCGTAGTGGCCTTCGTAAATACCATCAGTTTCGATCACCAAGCTGGGATAAGTCATTACTGTAGTAGCTATTTCACCAGGCTTTTCGTATTCAACAAAGACGTTAAGAGCACCGTCTTTTAGGATTAAATCTTTTAGCTTTATGGCATAGCCGCCCGAGGATTGTTCACCCATCGTCAAAACTAGATAGGTTCTATTATTTATATTAAAAGCTTGTTGAGTTTCTGCAACTTTATTTTTTTCTAGATAATTATTAATCTCCACAGGGTAGCTATCAGTAAGAACTTGATGCTGTACTTTATCGCCTTCGATCAATTCTTCCTCCTCCGTTTGCTGCTTATCGTCTACATCATCCCCGTTGCCTGCCTCAATTTCTGAATTACCAGAAGGCTCCTCAACATTTCCCTGTTGCCCATTAGCTGCAGAATCAGCATCTGAATTGCTACCGAAAGAGCAACCGGTTACAGAAATAACTAGAACAATACTTAAAATCATTATTAAAAAATAGCGTATAGTATTCTTCATTTTCATACCTCCCCAGGATTAATATCAGCAAAAGTCGAATAGTTTTATATGGTTTGTTTTATATATTGACGTATATCATCCGCTAAATCTTACGACCAAATTCCAATTTAAAAAATCTTATTCATAGAAAGGTGCTAACATTATGCTAATTATATTTAAAATGCTCGCAGTCTTGCTCGTTATTGTGATTTTACTAAAAAGAAAATATCCTTTCGGCAATGCAATGTTGGTCGCAAGTCTTGTTCTTTTTTTAATCACTAATCCCTTTTTTAGCAATCTTAGCCTTTCCTTGCAAAAAACAATTAGCAACCCAGGCACTTGGGTCATGATAACAACGCTTTATTTCGTGATGTGTCTGGAATATATGTTAAGAACCAGCGGCCTACTAAAAGATTTTACAGCTTCTGCCCGCAAAATTTTTCGCAGTGATCGGGTATTATTAGGATTTATGCCTGCATTTCTCGGCTTCCTCCCTTCATTAGGAGGAGCAATTTTCTCAGCCCCGCTCGTAAAAGAAGCCGGAGCACGTTATAAACTTTCAGCAGAAAAATTGACTGCGCTTAACTACTGGTTTCGCCACGTCTGGGAATATTGTAACCCAATAATCCCAGCTATTCTCCTTGGCAGTGAACTTACCGGTACACCGCTTAGTTCTTTAATAGGCAATCAGTTTATATTTACTATAGCTGCAATAGTAATAGGGTCCCTTATTCTACTTACCGGCAAAAGCTACCGAATTGACGACGTCAGTAAGACGCCAAAGCAGCTCGAGACTACCGGTCAAATTTCCACACGGGCTGCTATCCGAGGTACCTTCTTAGCTGCCGGTCCAATTTTATTAAATATCCTGCTTGTGGCCTTATTCGATTTTAACCCGGTATTATCCTTGGGATTAGTACTCAGTGGAATGGCTGTAATCCTAAAATTCAATTTCGCAAAATTGAAAAAGATGTTTACTTCAGCGATTGATCTACCAATGTTTTGGGCAGTATTAAACATTTTCTTTTTTCAACAAATACTTGAAAACACCGGTACCACCAAGCAAATTGTTGAGGTTTTGGGTAGCTCAGGCATTCCTACCATAGCAATTATTGGTCTGACCTCGTTTATTATTGGAATACTTGTGGGCAGTCCGCAAGGTTTCGTCGCCGTATCATTCCCGTTGGCGGTGGCTTTGGCTCCCGGTAACCTAGATGTTATAGCTGTAGCCTACCTCGCAGGGATCTCCGGAACAATATCTTCTCCCGCTCATCTTTGCCTCATCGTAACTCTGGAATATTTCAAAGCGGACTTTCTTAAATCCCTTACCTATATTGCTATAGCGCAGGGTATTTTACTGCTTTTTGGATTAAGTTATATTTTTCTATTCTGATATGTAAACAGGTATTATTAACTTAAGCAGCAGGGATTTTCTTAATTATTTAGAGCATAGAGGATTGAGTCCAAATTACGTACCAAATCTTTAGCTATTTGGGGCTTATTCATGGTATAAATGTGTATCCCCCTGATTTCATTGGCCAAAAGCTCAATGATTTGCTCCGTAGCATAAGCGATTCCTGCATCACGGATAGCCTGCTGGTTATGCTCAAATTTATCTAAAATTCGGACAAGCTTATGCGGAATCGTTGCATTGCTCAGTTCTATCATTCTTTCTACCTGTTTCCGGTTGGTAATCGGCATGATCCCGGCTTGAATAGGGATTTTTATACCAGATTTATCTGCCTTTTCTTTGAACCTATAATACTTCTCATTATCAAAAAAAAGTTGCGTGATCAAAAAATCGACCCCGGCTTCTTCTTTTCTCTTTAAATTCTCAACATCCCTGTCCAGGTCAGAGCATTCCGGGTGACCTTCAGGATAACAAGCTCCCCCGAGGCAAAATTTATGTTTGCTGCTTATGAACTTTGCCAAATCAGCAGCGTATTTAAAATCAGATTCTTTTTCTTCTCCAGCCTTCCAAGTACGGGGTCTGTCACCCCTCAAAGCTAAAACGTTCGCGATGTTTTCCTTTTCCAGGTCAGTGAGCATTTTATCAATATCTTCCCGAGAAGAATTGAAACAAGTAAGATGGGCCAGCGCATTTATTCTGTATTTATTTTTAATTATGGAGGCAATTTCTAAAGTAGTCTTGGAGGTACTTCCTCCGGCACCGTAGGTCACACTGATGTAATCCGGCCTTAAAGGGGCCAAAGCATCTATTGTCTCGTAGATAGTAACAATCGATGAAGTTTGTTTTGGTGGAAATATTTCAAAGGAAATGACTGCCTTTTTTTGATCGAATAGTTCACTTATATACATAGATATCCTTCCTGTCTAAGTTTTCAAACCTTTTAAGCCAATATCTGTTCGATAATGGGCTTTAGGAAAATCTATCTGCTTAATAAGCTTATAAGCACTCTCCCTGGCCTTGGCCAGCGATTCTTCTCTGACCGTTACACCTAAAACTCTGCCACCAGAGCTCACTAGGCCTGTTTCTTTTAAAGCGGTCCCCGCCTGGAAAATTACTTGATTTTCTGCCGTAAGTTCGGGTAAAGTGAGCGGAATACCTGTCTCATAACTTCCAGGATAACCTCGCGAAGCCATTATCACACAAATCGCTGTTTCAGCATGCCAGTCAATCTTACTTTGGTTTAAAGAACCTTCAGTACAAGCCTCCAAAATAGGTAGTAAGTCTGATTTTAACAACATCATTACTACCTGAGTTTCCGGGTCGCCAAAGCGTACGTTATATTCTAAAAGTTTTGGACCTTGTTCTGTAATCATCAAGCCTAAGAACAACACACCCTTAAATGGCATTCCCTTTTCCTGCATTACTCTAAGGGTAGGTAAAGCTATTCTATCGATTACCTCTTGTTCCAATTCTTTTGTCCAAAAGGGCGGAGGGCTATAGGTTCCCATTCCTCCTGTATTCAAGCCCTTGTCTCCATCTAATGCCCTTTTATGGTCCTGGACAGCTACCATTGGAACCGCAGTTTGGCCGTCACAAAAACAAAGCAAGCTAACTTCTTGGCCTTCCAAATATTCCTCAATAACTACTTTTTCCCCGGCAGAGCCGAAAGCCCCACCCATTAATTTTTCCAGACCTTCCATAGCTTCCTCAAGCTGATTGGCTACAATTACTCCTTTTCCGGCTGCTAAACCATCAGCCTTGATTACAATCGGCGCCCCAACCTTACTTATAAACTCCCGGGCTGCGGTTATTTCTGTAAAAGTCTGATACCGAGCAGTTGGCACCTTTGCTTCTTCCATAATTTTCTTGGCAAAAGCCTTGCTGCTTTCTAACTGAGCCGCTTCTTTGGTCGGTCCAAAAATCTTTAAGTCTGCAGCTAGGAAGGCATCTACGAGCCCCAAACTTAACGGTTCCTCCGGTCCGACTATTGTCAAATCAACGGCATTTTCCCGAGCGAATTGTACCAAACTATCGAAATCATTAGCCTTAAGCGGGACATTCCACTGGGCGGTCCCGGCATTGCCCGGTGCTACATATAATTCCTGACAAAGAGGACTTTGCGCTATCTTCCAAGCAAGAGCATGTTCTCTGCCACCTGAGCCTACGATTAAGATTTTCTTGTCCTTGCCACCAGTTTGGTCATAATCTATGCCAGCCATTTTCCTCCACCTTAACTCATTTTTTCATATGACAATACCATAATAATAGCTGAAAATCCAGTAGTTTTCGCTTATCATATAGCTTCTACTGTTCATATATGGGTTCCGCTGATAATTATTTCCGCACGCACGTTAGCACTTACGCTTAGCTCCAATAATAATCAGCGGAACAACCCAAAAGAAATTCTACCGACTTAGAAGCATCGATAATATTAGTGTTTAAAATGTCTGCGACCGGTAAAGACCAAAATAATTCCGAGTCTATCTGCAGTTTCGATGACTTCATGGTCTCTTACGGAGCCACCCGGCTGGACGATGGCTTTAATGCCGTGTTCAGCGGCAACTTCTACCGAATCGGCAAATGGGAAGAAGGCATCTGAAGCCAGATAAGCACCCTGGGCTTTCTCAGCAGCTTGCTCTAAAGCAATCTTGGCTGAGCCTACTCGATTCATTTGTCCGGCCCCGACTCCTAATACTTGTTTCTTCTTTGCTACCACAATGGCGTTTGATTTGACATGTTTACACGCTTTCCAAGCAAATTCTAATTCTTTTAAATCTTCAGCACTGGGTTTTGCTGCCGATACTACTTGCCATACGGAAACAGGCGCAATACCAATATCTTCATCTTGTAGCAGGAAGCCTCCGTTTACTGTTCGGATTTTCCATCCTCTGGTATGCTGTTGTTCTTCGACATTGACCTTAAATAAACGCAAGCTCGCTTTAGCAGCCAGAATCTGGCGCGCCTCCGGACTAAACTCCGGTGCTACGATCACTTCGTAAAATCTGCTTTGAATAGCAGTGGCAGTTTCCCCATCCAAAGTTCTGTTCAAAGCTATAATTCCTCCGAAAGCGGATACCGGATCCGCTTCCAGGGCTTTTTCATAAGCATCCAAAACATTACTACCGATGGCTACCCCGGAAGGATTAGTGTGTTTGATGATTGCACAAGCGGTTTCTTCAAATTCATTAACAAGTTCCCAAGCCGCATCCATGTCGACCCAGTTATTATAGGATAACTCCTTGCCCTGAAGCTGCTCCCCGTAGGCCAAGGTGCCTTTCCCGGCGTCCGGATCAGCATAGAAGGCCGCTTTTTGGTTCGGATTCTCACCATAGCGTAAATCCTGCAGCTTTGCTACACTTAACCGCAAAGTTTTAGGAAAGGCGGTCTCAGCGTCTATTTGGCCTTCGAGGTAGCCGGCAATCAGACGATCATATTCAGCAGTATGGGCAAATGCCTCCGCAGCCAGCTTTCTGCGTAGTTCAAGGGAGACAGTTCCGTTTTTTTGCAAATTCTCAAGGATCAAGTCATATCTGTCTGGGTTAACAACAATTGTGACCCTTTGATGATTTTTAGCAGCGGAACGAACCATTGTAGGACCGCCTATATCAATATTTTCGATTGCTTCGTCAAAGGTCACGTTTTCTTTAGAGATTGTCTCTTTAAACGGATATAAATTCACACATACTAAATCTATCAGGTCAATCCCATTGTCCGCACATTGTTTCCGGTGTTCTTCTAAATCCCGAGCTAAGATTCCACCGTGAATCTTTGGATGCAAAGTCTTAACCCTACCGTCTAAAATTTCTGG
>JAAYSI010000049.1 GCA_012524045.1 Peptococcaceae bacterium
CCCTGCCGGGTCTGCCAAAGTTGGGTATCTGTGGTTCTTCGTGCATTTTGCGGCCAATACCGTGTCCTACATAGTCCCGCACTACCGACATCCCGTTGTTTTCGACATAAGTCTGAATCGTATTAGAGATATCCTGTAGTCGGTTCCCCTTTTTCGCTTGTGCAATACCCAGCCTTAACGATTCTTCACATACCTTAAGGAGGTTTTTGTCTTCTTCACTTATCTCCCCAACAGGTAATGTAATCGCAGAATCTCCAAAGTAACCGTCATATATTGCACCACAATCAATACTGATAATATCCCCGCTTTTTAAATCTCTTAAACTCGGTATGCCGTGAACCACTTCTTCGTTTATAGAAGTACATAGTGATGCTGGGAATCCATTGTATCCTTTAAAAGCAGGGATCGCACCATATTTGCGAATATGCTTTTCTGCCAGCCGGTCTAGTTCTTTAGTAGTAATCCCTGGTTTGACTACTTCTTTCATTATTTCTAATACTTCAGCCACGATCTTACCGGCGGTGCGCATTTTCTGTAGTTGATACTTATCTTTGATTTCAATCATGGTATCCTACTCCAAGACTTCAACGATATTGCGAAAGACCTGCGATATTTCGCCATCACCTTGAATACTTTTAAGCAAACCTTGTTTACTATAATATGCTATTAGTGGTTCGGTCTGCTCATTATATACTTTCAGGCGATTACGTGCAGTTTCTATCGTATCATCGCTGCGCTGGAAAAGTTCTCCACCACATTTGTCACAGACCTCCTGGATTTTAGGAGGGTTAAACACAGTATGAAAAGTTGCAGCACATTGTTTACAAACTCTTCGACCTGTGAGTCTCTCCAGAAGGATCTTCTCAGCTACTTCGAGATTGATCACTCCGTCAAGACTTATATTTAAGTCACTTAGGATTTTCGCTAGGGCATCCGCCTGGGCAGCCGTACGGGGAAACCCGTCCAGAAGGAAGCCTTTTGAACAGTCAGCTTGCGCCAATCTGTCAGCTACAATCCCAATTGTAACTTCATCTGGAACTAAAGCACCGGCATCCATATATTCCTTAGCTTTGAGTCCCAGTGGAGTTTCTTGTTTAATTGCTTCGCGGAACATATCTCCAGTAGAAATATGCGGAATTTTATAATGTTCAATAAGCAATTCGGCTTGTGTTCCTTTACCTGCTCCAGGAGGACCCATGAGTATAATTCTCATTATTTTATATCCCCCTTACTTGAGGAATCCCTGGTAGTGACGTTGCATCAATTGTGCTTCCATTTGTTTCATGGTATCTAAAGCAACACTTACAACAATCAACAGAGATGTCCCACCCAAATAAATATTCTCAATCCCGGTAATACCCATTACTAGGCTCGGTAAAACAGCAATTAAGGCTAAGAATAAACCACCGGCCATAGTGACTTTACCGAGAATTTTAAATAAATAATCTGAAGTCGGTCTGCCCGGACGAATACCGGGTATAAAGCCACCGTATTTCTTAAGATTTTCAGCCACATCTACCGGATTAAAGGTAATTCCGGTGTAGAAATAGGTGAAGAATATAATCAATAAAGCATAGACTGTTAAATACGGTATAGAATAAATCGATCCGTTCATGGTGAGCCACTTATTGGCAAACAAGGCAAATCCCGAATTTTGCGGCAACCAAGTAGCTATGGTTGCAGGAAAAGCCATCAGTGAAATACCAAAGATAATCGGTATAACGCCGGCTTGGTTTACTTTTAAAGGTATATGCGAACTTTGGCCACCATATACTTTACGTCCAACAACTCTTTTAGCATACTGGACCGGAATTCTCCTTTGCCCTTCTTGAATAAATACAACACCGGCAATAATTAGCGCGGAAATTATCAATAAGCTGAGGATCGAAAACCAGCCTATTTCTCCAACCATTAGGAGTCCTGCCAGATACTTAATTGCATCAGGTACTCCGGCCACAATTCCGGCGAAAATTATAATGGAAATACCATTGCCTATTCCTCTTTCGGTAATCTGTTCACCCAACCACATTAGGAAGGCAGTTCCTGCAGTCAATACTAAGGCAATCATTAAATAAATCGGGATTCTATAGCTTTCGTCAGGTATGACCAAAGCGCCCCTTAAGCCTATAGTAAGACCAAGTCCGTTAATAAAGCCTAAAACGACCGTACCATAACGAGTATATTGAACGATTTTTTTACGGCCTTCTTCTCCTTCTTTAGATAACCTTTCGAGGTAAGGAATAACAACTGTCAAAAGCTGAATAATAATCGAAGCCGTAATGTAAGGCATGATACTTAAGGCAAATACCGAGAACCTTTTTAATGAACCTCCGGAAAAGGTATTGAAGAAGTCAAAGATTCCTCCGCTACCCATCATATCAGTTAAGAGTTCCCGGTTCATAAACGGGATCGGTATGTGAGCTCCAATCCTAAAGACTAAGAGCATAAGCAGGGTGAAGCCTATTTTTTTTCGAATACTAGGTACTCCCCATGCGTCTCTCAAGGTCTCAAGTATCAATTTACTCCACCTCTACTTTTCCACCAGCAGCAATAATTTTGTCTGCTGCAGTTTTGCTCACCTTTTGGACCTTTACTGTAAGTGCTTTGGTTAATTCCCCATCGCCGAGAATTTTAACGCCATCAAGAACTTTTTTAACAAGTCCGTTTTCAATTAAAGATTCCAAGGTTACAACATCACCGTCTTGGAACCTTGCCTCGAGATCTGAGACATTGATAACTGTATATTCTTTGCCGAAGATATTCGTAAAGCCGCGCTTAGGGATTCGACGAATTATCGGCATTTGACCACCCTCGAATCCGGGACGAACACCACCGCCGGAGCGCGATTTTTGCCCTTTATGGCCTCTACCGGCTGTATTTCCTAATCCTGAGCCACTTCCACGTCCAACCCGTTTACGGCTTTTGGTTGAACCTTCTGCAGGCTTGAGTTCATGGAGTTTCATGCGGACACCTCCTTACTTTGTGCTACGGTATCTATTTTGCAAAATTGAAATAAAAGATCAAACAGATTAGCTTAAAATTTCGTCAACTTCTTTACCGCGAATTCTAGCCACTTCGGCGTCTCTTTTCAAGGATTTGAGACCTTCCATTGTAGCGTTGACAACGTTATGGGGATTAGGAGATCCTAGGGATTTAGTAAGAATATCTTTAACGCCGGCAGCTTCCAACACCGCACGGACCGCACCACCGGCAATAACACCGGTACCTTTGGCCGCAGGCTTTAACAAAACCCGTCCGGCTCCAAAGCGACCAATAATTGGGTGTGGAATGGTTGTGCCTTTGAGCGAAATTTCTATCATATTTTTCTTAGCATCATCAATACCCTTACGAATAGCTTCGGGAACTTCGGTAGCCTTACCTAGTCCTGCTCCTACTTTGCCGTTACCGTCGCCGACAACAACAAGAGCACTAAAACTAAAACGTCTACCACCTTTTACTACCTTAGCTACACGGGAAATGTGAACAATTTTTTCAGTAAGCTCCTGCTTGCTAGGATCAATATTAGACAATGATTTTCCCTCCTTTTCAGAATACTAAAAATCTAAACCGGCTTCTCTGGCAGCTTCGGCAAGAGCCGCAACTCTACCGTGATATAGGCTGCCGCCGCGGTCATATACTACTTTGGTAATTCCCTTAGCCAGAGCTTTTTTAGCTATAAGCTCTCCGACTTTTTTTGCACCCTCAACATTCCCGCCGGAAAGCTCTGTCGCCTTAAATTCGGGGTCAAGTGAAGACGCCGCTACAAGAGTAATTCCAAGGTCATCATTGATTACTTGAGCATATATATGGTTTAAGCTCCTAAAAACTGCTAAACGTGGTCTTTCAGCAGTGCCGAGGATTTTCTTACGAACACTTTTGTGTTTTGCTTTAAGAATTTTTCTCCGATCCGGCTTTTTTATCATCTTTTTCACCCTTTCTTAAGCGGCAAGAGTTGTTGCCCTTACCTTATTACTTCTTAGCTCCAGTCTTACCTTCTTTACGACGAATATATTCGTTCTCGTATTTAATACCTTTGCCTTTGTAGGGTTCGGGCGGACGCTGTTCACGAACATTAGCCGCAAAGACACCTACTTTTTCCTTATCTATTCCTTTGATAATAATCTTGTTTGGTGCAGGCACTTCTATCTCAATGCCTTCCCACGGTTCCATTTCAACCGGATGAGACTTGCCGACCGCAAGGACTAACTTTTTCCCTTGAAGGGAAGCACGGTAACCTACGCCTACCAAGTCTAGTTTCTTAGTATAACCGTTAGTTACACCTTCAATCATGTTTGCCAACAGAGTACGAGTCAGACCATGGAGGGAGCGGTGTAAAGGCTCGTCACTAGGGCGAGTTACAGTGATTAGGTTATCCTCGATGGCAATATTTATTTCCGGACGAAATTCCCTGGTTAAGGTTCCTTTGGGACCTTTGACAGTTATAACATTTCCTTCTTGTTTTACATCTACCCCGTTAGGTATAGTAATGGGTTTCTTACCAATTCGAGACATTTTTTACACCTCCGTCCTTTACCAAATGTAGCAGATGACTTCCCCGCCTAAACCTTCGCGACGGGCCTGTCTGTCGGGCATAATACCTTTGGAGGTTGATATTACAGCTACACCAAGCCCCCCAAGTACTTTTGGTATTTGATCTTTTTTGGCATAAACACGCAGGCCCGGACGGCTTATGCGTTTCAAGCCAGTAATAACTCTTTCCTTATTAGGACCATATTTGAGATATATTCTTAAGACGCCCTGTTTATTGTCTTCGATATATTCGTAATCCTTAATGTAGCCTTCTTGTTTCATGAGCTCGGCCAAAGCCTTCTTAATGTTAGACGAAGGAACTTCAACCTTATCATGGTAAACCATTCCGGCATTACGGATACGTGTCAAGAAATCGGCAATCGGATCTGATGATAACGACACGATGTTTTCCCCCTTTCTCCAGTAATGCTTACCAACTAGCCTTGGTTACTCCAGGCAGTTCGCCTTTATAGGCAAGTTCCCTAAAGCATATCCTACATATTCCGAACTTACGCATATAAGCATGCGGACGTCCGCAGAGTTTGCAGCGATTATGCCAGCGTACAGAATATTTCGGTTTGCGCGATTGACGAACCATCTTTGACTTTTTGGCCATAAATTCAAGCCTCCTTACTATCTAGTCACGAAACGGCATTCCGAAAGCTCTAAGAAGCTCTTTAGCTTCTTCGTCGGTTTTTGCAGTTGTAACAAATACAATATCCATTCCTCTGATTTTATCGATTTTGTCAAAATCAACTTCAGGGAATATGAGTTGTTCTTTCAGACCTAAAGTATAATTACCCCTACCGTCAAAGGATTTACCGGAAACACCATGGAAATCTCTGACGCGCGGAAGGGCAAAGTTTAAAAGTCTATCTACAAATTCATACATCCTGTCGCCTCTTAAGGTAACTTTGACTCCGACAGGCATTCCGGTACGAACCTTAAAAGCAGCAATAGATTTTTTGGCAAGGGTCACAACGGGTCTTTGCCCGGTGATAGCCATGATATCATCAATTGCAAAATCTATGGCTTTAGGGTTCTGAATCGCTTCTCCGAGACCAATATTAACTACTACTTTTTCTAGGCGCGGAGTTTGCATTACACTTTTATAATTAAACTTCTTTTGAAGAGCTGGGGTTATCTCGTTTTTAAAGTATTCTTTTAAACGGGCCACCTGAGTACCTCCCTTCCAGCATTATTACTTCTTCTTGTTTTCCGGCAAGGTGTGGCCACATTTCTTACAGACTCTTACCTTACCTTCATCTGTTACTTTGACACTTTTTCTGGTAACTGAATTACAATCGGTGCAATAAAGCATAACATTCGAGCTGTGTATCGGGGATTCCATATCGATAATCCCACCTTGAGGCATACTTCTGCTAGGTTTTTGATGTTTCTTTACTATATTGACCTTTTCTACCACAACTCTATTTTTAGCCGGATATACTTCCAGCACTTTTCCTTTTTTGCCGGCATCTTTACCGGTTATAACCATAACCATATCGCCTTTTTTTACATGCAATTTTGCTTTTGCGGCGGACATTTTCCATTCACCTCCGTCCGACATGTATTCCTATAATACTTCCGGTGCAAGCGAAACAATTTTCATATAATCTTTTTCTCTGAGTTCACGTGCTACAGGTCCAAATATACGAGTGCCCCTTGGGCTTTTATCATCTTTAATGATTACTGCAGCATTTTCAGAGAACTTAATATAAGAACCGTCAGGTCTCCTAATTTCCTTAGTCGTCCGAACTATAACGGCTTTAACTATATCGCCTTTTTTGACAACGCCGCCTGGTGTTGCTTCTTTAACAGTGCCGACTATAACATCGCCAACTGAAGCATAACGACGTCCAGACCCACCCAATACGCGAATACATAATAGTTTCTTTGCTCCTGTATTATCTCCCACTTTTAGGGTTGATTCAGTTTGAATCATTGGGCGGAACCTCCTTTCCTGACTCTTAGGTTTTCACGAATTACAGTTGAACAGCTTTTTCTGTAATTTCCACCAATCTCCAGTATTTATCTTTGCTTAAAGGTCTAGTTTCCATAATTACTACAGTGTCACCGATTTTAGCTTCATTTTTCTCGTCATGGACCTTATATTTCTTTGTTAATTTCATAGTCTTTTTATACAAAGGATGTCTTTTCTTAGTTTCAACAGCAACTACAATGGTTTTATCCATTTTGTCGCTTACTACTTTTCCATATCTTACTTTGCGTAGGTTTCTTTCCAATTTATGAGCGCCTCCTTTCCTGCCTTAAGCACGTTTGAGCTCTCGCTCACGGAGTATGGTTTTGCCCCTGGCAATTCCTTTGCGAACTTCTTTAATCCGCATAGGATTATCTAGTTGCCCAGTAGCCAATTGGAAACGCAAATTGAATAATTCCGTTTTCAGACTATCGATTTGTTTTAACAATTCCTCGTCAGTCATATCGCGGAAATTTTTATTCTTCGCCATTTGCGCCACCTCCAACCTGTTCTCCGTCTAGATCCTTTTTAACTACAAATTTACATTTTATAGGAAGCTTGTGCGCAGCCAAACGCAGCGCTTCACGAGCTACTTCTTCAGGTACTCCTGCTAATTCAAACATTACTCTACCGGGTTTGACAACGGCAACCCAATATTCAGGAGTTCCTTTACCGCTTCCCATACGGGTTTCGGCAGGTTTTGCAGTAATCGGTCTATCAGGAAAAATTTTAATCCAAACTTTACCACCACGTCTAATATAACGGGTCATCGCAATACGAGCAGCCTCGATTTGGCGATTGGTAATCCAAGCACTTTCAGTAGCCATTAAACCATATTCACCGTAGGTTATCTTGTTACCCCTTAAAGCTTTACCTTTTAGGGAGGGACGATGCTGTTTACGGCGTTTTACTCTGGTTGGTACAAGCATTTTATAAACCTCCTTCCTCCTGAGCGGCCTTCTTGGCAGGAAGTACTTCGCCACGGTAAATCCAAACTTTTACACCAATTTTACCGTAGGTCGTGTTAGCTTCGGAAAATCCATAATCAATATCTGCCCGAAGGGTATGCAGGGGTACTTTTCCTTCGTTATACCACTCGGTTCGAGCTATTTCTGCGCCGCCAAG
>JAAYSI010000050.1 GCA_012524045.1 Peptococcaceae bacterium
CTTCAAGTGCTTGGTTTATTTACTCTCTGTTTTCGGACTTAACCCAACATTTGACAGAGAGCCGGTAATAAAAACAACTATCGTTTGGGCAAAGGGTTTTTAATTCAAATAATTCATTTACTCCAGTTCATGAATCAATAAGCCGCTTCGAAGCTTAGGTTCAAACCAGGTGGATTTCGGTGGCATTAGTCGATTAGCATCGGCTACGGCAAAGAGCTCCGCAAGGGAAGTTGGGTAGAGAGAGAAAGCAATTTTCATATCGCTGTTTACCCTTCTTTCCAATTCCTTTAAACCCCTAATCCCACCGACAAAATCTATTCGTTCATCCCGTCGAGGGTCCGTTATATTTAAAATCGGTGCCAATAAATGGTTCTGCAGCAAGGATACATCCAAGCCGTCCACCGGATCCGACGAAAGAATTTCTTTCTTAGCCGTCAGCTTATACCAAATGCCGTCTAAATACATTCCAAAAGTTGCTTTAGCCTCAGGTCTGTAAGCGGTTTTACCAACAGGTTCAAGTAGGAATTTCTTGGCTACTTCTTGGAGAAATTCCTCTGAGCTATAACCGTTTAAATCTTTGACAACACGGTTATAGTCTAGGATTTTAAGTTGGTTATCCGGAAAGAGGACAGCCAGAAAATAGTTAAACTCTTCATTTCCGGTATAGTTCGGCTTTGCCTGTCTCCTTTGCAAACCCACTTTTACCGCCGAAGCTGCTCGGTGGTGGCCATCGGCAATATAGATGCTTTGAATATTAGCAAAGCTCTGAGCAATGCCGGCGATATAGTCCTCGCGGTCTATCCGCCAGACGACATGTTTAACCCCATCGGGGGCAATAAAATCATATAATGGTACATTTTGTTTTACTTCGACAGCGATTTCATCCAGACGTCGTTGTGCTCTGTAGGCCAGAAAAATCGGACCTGTTTGGGCATTGCAAATATCCACATGTTGAATCCTGTCTTGCTCTTTATCTTCTCTGGTATTCTCGTGCTTTTTAATTATATTGTTTAAATAATCGTCAATAGCTGCACAGCCAACTATCCCGGTCTGCGAACGGCCGTCCATAGTGAGTTCATACAGGTAATAACAGGCCGAAGCTTCTTTGATAAACAGCCCCTCATCACGCATTTGATCCAAATAAGCTTTGGCTTGCCGATAAACCTTGGGATCATAAGGGCTTACATCTTCGGGGAAAGCTGTCTCTGCCCTGTCAATCCTTAAAAAGGACAGCGGTTCTTTTTCTATTTCAGTTAAAGCCTCCCGCCGATCATATACATCATAAGGAAGTGCCGCAACTCTGTGCGCTATATCGGCTTTCGGTCTTAGAGCACCAAAAGGTTTAATTGTTGCCAAATTTACTTCCTCCTACTGAATAATTCTTACTTTAACCACGCCGTCAATTTTCTCAATTTTTTTCTTAATGCAGTCAGTGGGCGGGCATTCAACATCTATCATAGTATAAGCCCATTGCCCCTTGCTTTTATTTATCATGTCGGAAATATTGAAGCCTTCCTTTGCTAGAATGGAGGTAAACTGGCCAAGCATATTCGGAATATTTTTATGATTGATAGCAATCCTGCCGGCACTAATACATACCCCATTGTCGCAATTCGGATAATTCACTGAGTTTGTAATATTACCGTTTTCCAGGAAATCCATAATTTGTCTTACAGCCATTATCGCACAATTTTCTTCCGATTCAACAGTTGAAGCGCCAAGGTGCGGAATTGCAATTATGCCTTCTTGTCCAACCACCTTAGGATTAGGAAAGTCTGTAACATATTTTTTGACTTTGCCGTTTTTCAAGGCTTCCAGCATATGGTCATCATTTACTAACTCACTCCGGGAGAAGTTCAAAATCCGTACTCCATCCTTCATTTTGGCAAAGGCTTCATTGTTAAACATTTCTCTGGTGGACTCAGTTAAAGGAACATGGACCGTTATGAAATCACATTCTTTGTAAAGCACATCTAAAGATTTAATCGGTTTTATATATTTGGAAAGCTTCCAAGCAGAGTTTACCGAAATAAATGGATCATAGCCATAAACATCCATGCCAAGTTTTATAGCGGCATTAGCTACCAGGACCCCAACAGCACCAAGACCAATTACTCCGAGCTTTTTACCGTTTATCTCAAAACCGGCAAAATTAGCCTTATTCTTCTCAACAAGTTTAGCGACTTCCGGATCATCTTTAACGGAATCCACCCAGTTTATTCCGCCGACAATATCGCGGGCAGACATAAATAGCCCCGCTAAAACCAGTTCCTTTACCCCATTAGCATTAGCGCCCGGGGTATTGAAGACCACAATTCCTCGTTCGGCAAATTTTTCGAGTGGAATATTATTCACCCCGGCACCTGCCCGCGCAATTGCTTTGACAGTAGGCGGTAATTCCATATCATGCATATTAGTACTCCGAACCAGTATTGCATCAGCTTCCTGCATAGTATCCTCAATTTCATAACGCTCACTCAAATAATCCAAGCCTTCCTGAGCTATCCGATTTAAACAATGAATTTTATACAACTTTTACTCCCCCTAAATCTTGTTTTAATCGCTTTATAGATTGATATTTTCTGCTTCAAATTTTTGCATAAACTCAACTAAAGCCTTAACACCCTCTAGCGGCATTGCGTTGTAAATACTTGCTCTCATTCCTCCGACCGTCCGATGCCCTTTCAAATTGACCAAACCGGCCGCTGCCGCTTCTTTGACGAATTTCGCATCCAATTCTTCCGAACCGGTCACAAACGGGACATTCATCAGTGAACGGTCTTTTTTGACTACGGTTCCTCGGAAAAGCCTGCTCTGGTCGAGATAATCGTATAATAGAGCTGCCTTCTGCTCATTTCGTTTCTTCATAGCTTCAAGCCCGCCAAGCTTTTTAACCCATTTGAACACTTTTCCGCAAATATAAATGCCATAAGCCGGCGGGGTATTATAGAGAGAATTGTTGTCGGCATGAGTCTTATACTTTAACATAGTAGGTGTCCCGGGTAGAACATCTTCAGTAATCAAGTCTTCACGGATAATTACTACGGTTACTCCGGCCGGACCAATATTTTTCTGAGCCCCGGCAAAAATCAGGCCGAATTTTTCCACTTCTACAGGCTCTGATAGAATGCTCGAAGACATATCAGCAACTAGAATCTTATCCCCTATTTCCGGCAATTCACTGTATTTTGTTCCGTAAATAGTATTATTGTGGCAAATATAAACATAATCGGCATTTGAGGATAACTCTAAATTTTTCAAATCCGGAATATAACTATAGGTCTTGTCCTCTGAAGAAGCAACAACATTAATTTTTCCGTATATTTTTCCCTCGGAGATTGCTTTTTTGGTCCATTGCCCGGTATGGATATAGTCAGCCACACCGTTTTTCATTAAATTCATCGGTACCATCGCAAACTGCTGAGAAGCTCCACCTTGCAAGAACAGAACCCGATAATTATCAGGTATTTGCATTAAGTCTCTTAAATCTTGTTCCGCAGCGGCAATAATTTGCTCAAAAGCCTTGGAGCGATGACTCATCTCCATTACCGACATTCCAGTGCCTTGGTAATCCAACATTTCCTCCGCTGCTTCTAAGAGCACCTCTTCCGGCAATACAGCCGGCCCTGCTGAAAAATTGAAAACTCTTGCCATGATTTTACTCCCTCTCTTTAGGTAATTTTATTTTAAATTTTTTATAAATCTTGTGAGCTTTAAAGAAAAAACAAACCGCCCCAACAGTTTGGGGCGGTATGTACCGCGGTGCCACCCAAGTTCAGGCCGTTTTCAATTGGGAGCATAATACTACCTATCACTATCTATTAAGCGATTTAAAGGCTAGTATAACAAAAAACCTCCCATCCCGGTCTGGGACGAGAGGTATTCCCGCGTTGCCACCCATATTGCCATAACGGCCAACTTTAGTCCGCTTTATCGGGCGGAACCCGTCACAATTCATCATTGGCCACTCCGGGATGGAATCACCAGCCTGTTGACTGATTCGCACCGACCATCAGCTCTCTGAGCAACTCCAGCTTTAGACTTCCCCTTCATCGTGTTAACATTGCAAGTTTTGCAATTAATTATTTACTCAAATTTAACACTTATAATAATTGACTTAATCCCTTTTGTCAAGCGGTAAAATGATTAAAAATAATTAATTGAATTTTAAGTAAATTCACTTATATAGATCTTAAAAATTATTCGTACCTTAAAGCGTCGACAGGGCTCATCTTGGCTGCTTTTCTGGCAGGATAAAGGCCAAAGAAAATACCTATTAAGGTGGAAAAGCCAAAAGCAATAACTATGGTCAAGGGTGATATATGGGGCGGAACTTGGGCTACTACAGCTACAATCAATCCTGCTGCTAAACCCATTAGGGCTCCGATAGCTCCACCGATGGTACAAATAACAACAGCTTCAATCAGGAATTGGGTTACAATGTCGCTGTATTGGGCGCCTAAAGCTTTTCTGATCCCGATTTCTCTGGTGCGCTCGGTAACCGAAACCAGCATGATATTCATAACCCCTATTCCTCCTACCAACAGGGAGATAGCAGCAATAGAGCCAATCACCAACTGCAAAATGCTCATAACGGTATCGACTTGCTCCAAATCTTGCTGCAGGCTATAAGTCGCGTATCTATTCTCCGTATGGTGGCGCTTATCCAAAATCCGCTTGGCCTGATTCATCGCGCTTTCAGTTTTCTCTTTGCTAACTGCACTAGCTTCCGCATAATAAACATAGGGGTAATTGTCCAAACTACTGAAAGTGGAAAAAGGCATATAAATGGTGGAAGGCTGGTCGGGCCCTCCAAACAGAAAACTATCGTTACGCTTGCTTATCCCGATAACCGTCATTGAGGTGCCAAAGATATCAATCTGTTGCTTTAGGGCCTCTCCTCGCCCAAACAAATCTTCCGCCAGCTTACTGTCAATAACTACTACCCGCCTGCCCCCTTCTTCATCAGCTTCAGATAAAAACCTACCTTTTTCCAACTCCACATTGCGAATGTTCTTATACTCCGGCCAAACACCGTAAGCATAAACCCGTTTACTCTTCCTTTCGTATTTGGCAGCTAGAGAGCGATTGTTGATCGGAGAGATATATTGAATATCCGTTGCCATATTCTTGATAACTTCTATATCCTGGACAGTCATCATATCAGCCAGAGTTGGAGGCGCTTCTTCCCCACTTCGTAGATAAACTTGAAATAAATTGGTTCCGATCTGTTCCAGCGTGGTCAGAATAGCCGATTGTCCCACCTGGCCAATGGCCACCACCGTAATAACCGCTGAAACCCCGATGATTATACCCAGCATAGTAAGGGCAGAACGCATTTTATTAGCTTTAATTCCTTCCAGAGCTACCCGGATACATTCAAGTAGATTCATAGCCTTTCCTCCTCAGTTAGGGGGAGTGCAGCCAGAATATCGCTAGCCTTCACCGGGTCAGCAACCGGATGATCCTCCTTTAGCTGCCCATCCCGGAAAGTAAGAATCCTCTGGGTGTGTTTGGCAATATCCGGTTCATGAGTGACCAGCACAATGGTTGCCCCTTCGTCATTCAATTTCTGGAAAATAGCCATCACTTCTTCCCCCGAGCGGGTATCTAGATTGCCGGTAGGCTCATCAGCCAAAATTATAGCCGGATTATTGACTAGAGCCCTAGCGATAGCCACCCGCTGTTTCTGTCCTCCGGAAATCTCATTGGGGCGGTGATCGGCTCTGCCCGCAAGACCTACTTTTTCCAAAGCCTCCATGGCTTTTCTGGTTCGTTCTTTGCGGTTTACACCTGCATAGATCATCGGTAGTTCCACATTGCGCAAACAAGAAAGGCGAGGCAGTAAATTAAAGGTCTGAAAAACAAAGCCTATCTTAACATTTCTGATTTTGGCCAGCTCGTTTTCCGTTAAATTAGAGACGTCAACTCCATCCAATATGTATTGACCCTCCGTTGTTGTATCCAAGCAGCCGAGAATATTCATTAATGTAGATTTGCCTGAGCCGGAGGGACCCATGATGGAGACAAAGCTCCCAGCGGAAATGCTGAAGGAGACATTTTTTAAGGCCGTCACAGCTATCTTCTCAGTGCGGTAAACCTTTCCCAGCTTAGTCACTTGCAGCATCAGTGACCACCTTCACTCCGTCTTTAATTAGCTCATCTGGACTTAAAACAACCTGCTCTCCAACCTCTAAACCGGAGAGTATCTCGACAAATAGCTCGTTGCTTAAACCCGTTTCTACTTCCCTTTCCTCAACCAAGTTCTCTTGCCCTACAACATAAACCAAGTTTTTATCTTCATTTTCAACTAAGGCTTCGAGCGGAATCACCATAGCTTCTTCCTTCTGATTAACAATGATTTTTAAGCTAACATTATACCCGGGCTTTAATTGCTCTGTTTCCTGGTCTGCATCATCCACACTGATACGGATTTTTACTTGAGACTGCTCTCCTTGCGAAGTAGTGACTATCTCGGCCATCGGGGAGATATAGTCAACAGTGCCTAGCAAAGGTTGGCTAAGCAGAGCCCTATTACTTATTTCTACCTTATCGCCTACGGCTAGTAAGGCGGCATCAACTTCATTAATTCCTGTTTCGATCTGAAGGTTATCCGGATTGCCGATAAGTACTAAAAGCGTGCCAATACCCACTTCCTGACCTTTTGTGACTGGAAGGCTTAAAATAACTCCGTCAATCGGACTGACTACTGTAGCTTTCTGCAACTTTTTTTGGGACTCACTGTAAACCAACTCAGCTTGAGCCAGTTGCTCTTTGTACAAAGGTATATTGGCATCTCGTTCCACCATCAGCTTTTCCTCAATCTCGTTTAGTTTTTTGGCCGCTTCTTCCCTCTCTTTCAGGCTTATTGCTCCGCTGGCAAAAAGTGCTTCAGCATTCTCATATTCTTGTCGCGCTAAATCATAATTTTGCTGATATAGCCTTAGGTTAGACTCCCCGCTGATCAGCTTGGCTTTGAGTTCAGCACAGGCTAGTTTATTTCTGGCGTTCTCGATAGCCAGATTACTGTCATCTGTTCGTAAAACCACCTGTCCTTTGCTAACTTTTTCCCCAACATCAACCAAAATATCAGTCACAATAGTATTACTGTCAGCGTAAAATTCCTTCTTATCTTTAACCTCCAACTTTCCGGTAGCAAAAACATTCTGTTCAAAGAGGGTCTTACTAACTTCTGCCGTACTAACAGGAATGCCTCTCTCTTGACTGTTTAAAACTTGCAGTACAGCTAGCACTGCCACAATTAAGATAAGGGTGGCAATTTTTTTCTTCCTATGTTTCTTGAAC
>JAAYSI010000051.1 GCA_012524045.1 Peptococcaceae bacterium
CTTCAGTATTAACTTTAATTAAATTACGTGTATCCTTAATACCTTCGAGCATAGATTTTTCAATTAAAGGCCTTTTAGTGAACTCTTTTAGTCCGTTCTTTAAAGCTATTAAATAAGTCGCAAAATTTCCATTATCTACAGTTGATACATATATAGGATGTAGGGGTTCAAGTGTATCTGTAGTGTACCAATTATATATATGTCCCTTCCATTTTGGAAGTTTTTTAATGGTATTAAGAGTTTTCCGTATTTTTTCCAGGGAGTTTTTTTTAGTTATATAACCAAAGTCTTCTGCAACCAAATAAGTTAGTAAGGTAAGACCAATGTTAGTTGGAGAGGTACGTGGGGCTACTCCTTTATAAGGGTCAAGTTGAACGTTATCCGGTGGAAGGAAATTATTTTGTTCGTTAACAAAAAGATCGAAAAACGCCCATATTTGCCTTGATATTTTTTTTAATTCAATTTTATCTCTTAGTGGGATACTATCTACTTCCTCTTTATATGGAAGACTTAATCTATATGCTATATATGGTGAAACTAACCATGTAGTCGCTAAAATACTTAAAATAGCTCCTATAAATATATCGACGTAGTAAAATCCTAAAAAAAATATAAGGATAACAATAATATTAGGGCTCATATACAAGTAGAAATTTTTAAGAGTACATTTCGTATTTATTTCAGAATCTGCAGATGTTTCCCATTCAAGTAATTTTCTTCTTGTGATTATTTGTCGTCCTATACTTCTCAATATAGCATCAACCTGAACTACTGCTAAATGCGGTAATACTGCCAAAGTAAAGAAAATTTGAGCAAAGCCAACTTTCATCTCATATTTCAATATTCTTAATGTGATTGTCCGATTAATTATATTGTTGACAATGTTTAGAAATAGTGGAACACAAAGACTTAACAATACTAGCCCGACTAAAAAACCATAGATATCATTGAAAAGAGTAAAAGCAAGAAAAAGTAATAATAACTGAGACGGAGCTTCTAAACTCCTTCTAAGGTTATCAATTATTTTCCAGCGAGAAATTAAAGCAATTCTGGAATATAGAATATAGCGAGCGATTTGCCAATCTCCTCTAATCCAGCGATGAATACGTCTTACATAAGAGATATATTTCATGGGGTAACCATCAAAGAGTTGGAGATCTGTTGCAAGGGCGGTTCTAGTAAATATACCTTCTAATAAGTCGTGGCTTAATATAGTATTTTCGGGAAATCTATTCTTCACAATTTTCTGAAAAACATTTAAATCATAGATGCCCTTACCTGTAAAAATACCTTCTCCAAATAAATCCTGATATATATCGGAAATCGCACAAGTATAAGGATCTATTCCCGCTCTACCAGAAAATAGAGTTGCGAAAGGCGTAGAGAAAGCACTGGAAGCTGTTATGCTGATTCTGGGTTGAATAATCCCATATCCCCCAACCACCTTATTATTTTCCTCATCAATTATGGCTCTCTGCATAGGATGGGCAATAGTACCTATTAATCTAACTGCAGTACCTCGAGGAAGAATTGTATCTGAATCAAGAGTAATAACGTACTTAATATTTTTGAGTAACTTTAAGTTACCACTTTTAACAATATAACTAGTTTCACCTTCATTCAGTAATAAACTATTAAATTCTAAAAGTTTTCCTCTCTTTCTTTCCCACCCCATCCAAATTTTTTCTTTTTCATTCCATTTCCTACTTCTATGAAAGTAGAAAAATTTATCATTTTCATACTTCCGATTAAGCTTTCGTATCGCTGTAATACCAGCATCAATTATTTTATTGTCATTAGGCATTTTTTCTTTAGGAGCATCCTTAAAATCGCCTAGAATAGCAAAATATAAGTTGGGTTCGGGATTACACAGGTAATGCACTTCTAGTTGATTTATTTGTTCTATTACATTTTGGGGGTCATTAAAAATAACAGGCACCACAACAATTGTTTTGTTCTCCTCAGGTATTCCATTACCAAAATCAAGTTTCGGCAAAAAGGTTGCCGGCAATAAATTTAGAAATAATTTATTAATTACACATACTGATATTCCGTTTAACAACACTAAGGAAAGGGGCAAAACCATAAAAATAAATGAAATAAACTTATGAGGTATTATTCTGTAAGCTATTACACTAAGACCAATTAGCGGTAAAAAAGTTGCTATTGCAATAAAGCCTATATAAGCTAAAGACGGTCTGTTTTTATAAAAAAACAGTAATTCATAGCAAGATTTACGAACTTTACCCCAATCATTAGCAAGTTCTTTTTCTAATTGAATTCTACCTTTACCTAGTAAATAATATCCAACATGATTTAAAGGAGACTCCTTAACTTTTTGAGCCAATTTCTCTAATGTTTTAGCAATGGTTATTTCCGAAACCCTATATTTTTCCGCTAGAATTTCAATCTCGTGCCTATATTTATCCCTAGATTCAAAATCCATTTTTCTAAAAACATCAGCTGGGTCATTATTTAATATTTGTTGTACTAAACTTACTCCTTCGAAAAACTCAGCCCAATTTTCAGAATTTATTATTTTTATAGTGGCCAATAAATTTCCCATTGTTATACCATTGGAAGTCAAGTAATAGTTCTGATTACTTATAACTTTTTCTACACTCATATTTTGTTTGTCGGCCACGTTATCAAGCCAATTAAGTAAAATCTTGGCGTCTGAGCCATGTTCTTTTAAACGTTTTGCTACTTTTTCAATGAAAACCGGTGAGAAAGTTTGGCTAACATCTAAATCAGGTTTAGATAGCAATTCGATGTTTTCTGTTTTTTGGCCTAAAACAGAACTCAACCAATCTTCGGCAAATCTCCTTTCTTTTTGGATATGAATTATTCGTTCAACCTGATGGTTAATTTTTTCTAACATTATTACTTTTAAGAAAATAGGAATAGCCCAAATTTCAGCAGAGGACAAAGGAGACTCCTTTTGATATTCTGCAATATATTCCCTTAAGTGTTTTAATTCTATCTTATCGAACATTTTCATATATTCTGATAAAATCACATAAATTCTTGCATGTTCGGCAAAATCTCCACTTGCTAGGTATAAAAGTTTAGATTCGAACTTCTTTGATAAATCCTTAGTAATATCATTGATTAAATCATTTATGATATAAAAGTTATCTAAGTACCATTCGGCAGCCGGAATTATGTCCTCAGTTTTATAGTAATACTCGTTTATCTCAGTGTATGAATTTTTGATATATGAACCTTGATCTTTTATTATAGGTAAAAGACTTTTCCCTTTCTTTTTTAATCCTAACCAATTATGAAGTTGGGCTAATTCCCTTGCATGGTTTTGCAAACTAAAAGCTTCTTCTTTTTCGTTTATTTTTGCTCTTAAAGAATTACTATTAGTGTTCATAGTTCAACTCCAAGTCATATATTATTTCTTTACTAATTATGTCCATTTATTGATGCATAATGCGTAAAAGATTCATTAGAACGAAGAATAAAACACCCTATCCAAAGATAGGGTGTTTTATTCCTTTGTTTGTTATTATCCAAAATATCATTATATTTACTTGTGGTATTTTAAATGGAAAGCTTCCAGAGTCATAAGAATATCCCTTGATTCATTACCTTTATATTTACTAATTATCCCGCTTTCTTCAAGCATATTAATTAATCTTATTACTTTTGAATAACTAACTCTTAACCGTTTTTGCAAAAAGGATGGCGAAACGAAATTATGCATAATTACCAATTCCGCAGCTTGCCGGAATAAATTATCTAATTCTTTTTCTTCTTTCTTATACCTATATTCCTGCTCCTTAAAGTTTTCATGTTTAATTATTTTTTCATCATGCGTATTATCAATATTAGTAGGGTTTTCCCAATAATTAATTCCTTTTCTATTTATATATTCTGTCTTTGGCAAACTCCAACTTTGTTTTGAATGCTTTAAATCTATACTTGAATTTTGCGGAACTAATTTTTGATCAGATTTAGCTTCTAGAGATTTATTCTCGAACTGGTTTTTGCTGGTTTCTTGTGAAATTATTGTTGTTTTTGAAAGATGTTGATTCACTAATCCAGGTTTGTTACCATAATATGTTCTTCCAATATCATTAGCGGCACGCCTTTTATAGATTGCAAAATTTTCTTCATTAGAAAAATATTCATCAAAACCACGCAACTTAATTATTTTAGCTGGCAAATAAATACTTTTCTCCCCTTCCCCAAAATAGCTTGAAAAATCAGTTCCCAAATGGCTAAAATCGTTTCGATGTATCGGGCCTTCATCTTTAATGGGTAGAGCATTAGAAAAATAATAATTAAAACCATTTTGTTCATTTATAGTCGTTTTATAATTTATTGCATCAAATCTATTTCGGTATTCGTGTTTTAGACTTTTTGATTTAGCTATTTCTTTGCTATATGAATCTTCTGTCTCTAAATCTTCATCTGCAACAGATTTGTTTACATTTATTTTCCAGCAGATAACCGAAAAAATTACACATATTATTGGAAGCATAATTGAATACGGACCCATTATGTCGTAAAAAAAACTAAAAACTGAAGACGAAAACTTCTCGAATTGAAAATAACCCAAAAAACCTATAACAGCCATTAACAAATAAATTACAGATAATGATTTAAGCATAAACCTCCCAATATAATACAATTCACTCACCTCTAAAAAACAAAATTATTTCTAGTACCATCATTCAATTTCTAAATAAGCTTTTAGTCTTTCAATGCAGCATTTAGGTATATCAACTCCGCCAATTTCAACTTTACTAAAAAATCCATGAAAATCACTTCCGCCGGTAGCGAATAAATTTAAATTCTCTGATAGACGTTTATAGTGGTCTATTTTCTTTTGAGGTTGTTCCCAGTATCCATAATAAACTTCGAGGCCGATAGGCTTATAAGATAAAAGTGTAGAAATTATCGATTGGTCCTTTATCAGGCCAGGGTGAGCTAATACCGGTAATCCCCCTGAAGCAAAAATCCAATCAACAACATCAAAATAATAATTTCCACTACACGGAACATAAGCTATACCGCCTGGCAGAAACCACGAACTAATTTCATTCCATTTTAAATAAGATAATAATGAGTTATTATTAATAGCATAATATATATGCGTTTTCCTAATTACCCCTTCGTTATTCGCTGTCTTGATTATTTCTTCCCATTTTATAGGCAGTCCATTTTGCTGGAGTTTTTCAACCATGAGCTTCGTGATTTTGGTCGTTTCTTTTCTGATATTTTTTAATTTTTCTTGTAATAAATCATTATTAGTAGATTTAAAGTAGCCCAATAAATGAATTTCTTCTTTTTCATATACAGTGTCTATTTCGACACCAGGTATCACTTGTATTCCATTTTTATTTGCCAAAGAAACAGCTTTATCTGAACCCGATGTTGTTTGATGGTCTGTAATGGAGAGTATTTTTATATTTTTTTGCAATGCTTTTTGGATGATTTCCTCCACGGATAAACATCCGTCCGATTCTTTTGTATGTAAATGTAGGTCTACTTTCAAGCGAAATTTCCTTTCTTATCTATTATTTGACTAAATTCTGTTTGAAGCATCGAAATCCTTCTATATAGTTTAAAAATTAAACAAAAATTAGTATTTCTTTAATACATTATAATATATATAATCAAATATAGTCATTGACAGAGTAAAGAAATTTAGCTATAATAGCTAGCGTCGCAGTTTATTAACTTAAAAAGGGGATTAGTTTAATGGTAGAACAGCGGTCTCCAAAACCGTCGGTGAGGGTTCGACTCCTTCATCCCCTGCCAAAATATAAAACAAACCTGCAAATACTTGCAGGTCTTTTTATTTTAAGTAAGATCTCCAATTCATGATGTATAACTTTTTACATAACATATACAATCCCTATAATTATTAGGTTTAGCCTTCTTTTCTTTGGCAAGAATAATATAGAGGTGAATATGATGGATTACCTTGGGGCATTAATCATAATTTTTTTAGTTATAGTGGCTCTCCATCTCTTAACTGAAATAAAGATTAATTATAAAAATATTAAAGAAGAAAAAAGAAATGCCTATTTAGATGTATTGCAAGTAATGACTAAAGATGAATTGTATCAAAAATTCGATGAGCAGAAAGATCATACAGCCATTTGTCAATGGATCACAGTTTACTTAACCATGAAAGGATATAAAAACATAATAAATGCTGCAAATGATGGAGATAACAGTATCGATCTGACTGCTATAGACCCTTTCGGGCAAAAAACATACATCCTATGTAAACTAGGAAATCCTCAATACTGGAACAAAAAGATAAACTTATCCCTATTAAAGGAATTGGTAGGTACTATGGTAGCATACTCTGCTAAATATGGTTTAGTTATAACAATGGCAGAGCTTGATGAAAAAGCTTTAGAATATATAGTAAAAATAAAAGAAAATGGGTATCACCTTAAATATATTGATGGGAATACAATTCTCAAAGATCTGGCAAGTTTTAGGCCAAAAGAGTTAAAGAGAATAATTCATTCAATTTAGTATGGACCAAATTTAGTTATTAAATCTGGTCCATATATTTCTATTAATTTCTATAAGCGTTATAAAATACTCTGTCGTAATTAAGGTCTTTTTGACTTCTTGGAGGTTTTTCTTCACCCGGATAACCTATAGCAATAATACATTGGACTCTGATTTCACTAGGAATTTCTAATATATCCTGTATATATTCCTCAGACGTTTTGGAAGAGCTATGTTGCCTGTTTCTAATTTGAATCCAGCAAGACCCCAAACCTAATGATTCAGCAACCAATTGAATCATAGTTGCGGAAATCGTTGCATCCTCTGTCCAAACATCTATAACACTACTGTCTCCTAAAACGACAATAGCTAGTGGTGCATCTTTAAGAAAAGACGATCCTTGTTCTCGGGCCTTAGAAAGCCTATTTAATAAATCTTTATCATCAATAACAATAAACCGTTGCGAATATACAGATCTGGCAGAAGGCGCTAACAGAGCCGCTTGAACTAACTGCTCAACCTTTTCTTTTTCTACTTTAACATCTTTATATTTGCGAATGCTACGTCGCTGGAATAATAAATCTAACATTTTTTATAGTTCCTCCTTTTATTTTAGATTTTATAATTAGGTTTGAGTAGCGACTACATTTTGAAATTATTAATATCTTTTTTTACTTCTTCCAAAAATAATTCATAAAGCCTATTTGTAATTATACCAGGTTTTTCATTTCCCACTTTATCTCCTTCTATATTTGTGACAGGTAAAACTTCGGCACTGGTATTTGTTAAGAAAACTTCGTCGGCTTCTTTTAATTGTTCAACAGTAAAATAATCTTCTTTAAATTTAAAATCATTTTCTTCGCATATTTTTAAGACAACAGCTCGACTAATTCCGGCCAAAATTTTACCATCCGTAGGATGGGTAATAATTTCTCCATCAAACACGGCAAAAACATTACTACTAGATGCTTCGCTTACAATGTCATTATCTCGAACTAAAATCGCTTCGTAGGCATTATTTCTATCAGCCTTTTCTTTGGCTAAGATATTTGGTAATAGATTTAAAGTTTTAATATAAGGATGGGCCCAGCGTTCGTCTTTTAAAATGATGACTTTTGCTCCCTTTTCTCTAAGTGCTGAAGGAGTCGGTGGTAAATATGTTATAAACATTGTCAGTGGCGGTTTAGGATTTTTTAATGCCGAATGACTTCTTGGTCCAACACCTCGAGTAACTTGAAAATAGACAATTGCATCTTGTAACTGTGACTGCTTTATTAAATTTATTATATTTTTTTTAAGATCATTTCTGGAAAAGTCGGGTACAATATTAATCTCTCTCATGCTACGTTCAAAGCGGTCTAAATGCTGTTCTAAAGCAAAAGGTTTACCCTCATAAACTTTTAATGCTTCATAAACCCCATAACCAAAAAAATAACCATGATCCAAGAACGGTATTTTTGCTTCGGCTAAATCTACAATTTCTCCATTAATCCACGCTAAATCTGCCATTTTTCTACCCTTCCTTCTTTATATTTATTCAATGGAATTAGAATACTGCTTACCAAATAGTAAATCATATTGTAGTAACCTATAATCATTTTCCAGTTCTACAAAATCCGGGGGTAAATTTGTAAACGAGTTATTGTTTGCGTCAATGTTTATGTTATTGCTAAATACAGGAATAACATCCTTAAGTTTATTTGTAAACTCAAAAATTAAATTATATGAAACATTTCCTAAGTCCAAAATATAATTACCGATAAATTGAGCACTGATTAGGTTATTATTATCAATTTTATTTTTGTTATTTATTTCATAATTAGTCCAAATAATATAAGGGATAGATTTCATTTTCAACCTATCAGTAGCGGACCATTCTTTTTCGTTCCCACCGATATACCCTGTTTCTCTATAAACCAAATAATCCTTCCCTAAATAAGGTAAATGATCTCCTAAAAAAATTATTGCGGTCGGCTCATCTATTATATCTATATTTTTAATTAAATATTCTAAGGCTTTATCCGCATCATATAGACCCTGAGTGTAAGTAGCAATTATTTCTAGGCTTTCTGAGGAAAGCTTCCCCTTGATAATTATATCTTTTTCCGTATCTTTATAGCGATTTGGAGGATAAGGTCCATGATTTTGCATAGTAACTGCAAAAATGAAGGAAGGCTCCTCTGTCTCCTTTACAACAGAAATAATTTTCTTGCTAACTTCTAAATCAGCTACATATTCTCCTCTAATTTCAGCGTCTTCAAAGTCTTTTAGACTATAGAATTTATCAAAACCAAGATATTGATATACTTGACCTCTTTTATAGAACCATTCATGATAAGGATGAATAGCTGTACAAACATATCCATTTGTTTTTAATAGGCTAGGTATTGCAGGAATTGGTTTTGTTACAAATTGTTGATATGCTATAGCTCCTTGGGGTAAAAATTTAGTACTTAAACCAGTAAGAATCTCAAATTCAACGTTTGCGGTACTGCCTCCGAAAACCGGAGATACCATTTTACCTGATATATATTTTTCTTGCATTTCGCGAAAAAAAGATATCGGATCATCGGAATAGGCCAAATGTGGTAGAACAGTAGGATCCCAAAATGATTCGCTCAATACGACTATTATATTTGGTTTTATATTGTATTCTTCTACCTTATCGACTTGATTTTCTCTAGCAATTCGAGCAATTTCCTCCTTATCATAACCAACAGGTTTAAATACAAAGATATTTTCTATATCCATAATGAACCCTAAAAGTAGGCCATTTTGGATACTGTTTTCACTGGGTAACCAATAGATATGCTCGATATCCACGTGTTTAAAGGCTGTTTCTAATGGGGTATGGCGGTAAAAAATTAATAATGGAACTATTGCTACTATAACAATTAACATAGCTATTCTTGAAAAAATTTTTACTCTGTAATAGGGCAAAAATAGTTTTATAATGAAGAAAAGTCCTAAAATTATTACAAGTAATAGTACTAATATTGTAGATATTTCAGCAAGATATTTTGGTAACAAATCAACTACTTGGTCTAAGCGAGCAAAATCCCAGGGAAATAAGGGGTCTCCCAAAAGCTGTAATTTAACGAGATTTGCCAAAGATATAATCATTAGACAAATCGTAGAAAAAAATATTGCTTTTCTCAAAGAACCTAAAAATGCAACAAAAAACAAATTTAATAAAAACGTCAAAAAACAGTTTAAGAAAAATACTTTATAATTGTTAAGCCATAAAATAGCTTCTAGAACACTTTTTCTCTGAATTGATTCAATAGCCAATACCTGTAAAAAAGAAGCAAAAATAATAATGGCTATAAAGGTTAGATTTGGGGATTCCTTTAAAGTTAATTGGAATTTAATCAAGAACTTTTTAACAAATCCTAGGCAATCCCTCACCATATAAAATATCAACTATTCTTTTTCCTCCTAGCCTGGTTTTAAGAGTAACAAGATTATAATTTGAACTAATAACCTTTCCGATAACTGTTGCATTCTCTCCAATGGGATTACTCTTAAAAATACTTAAAGCTTTTTCTTCATCTTCCTGGGGAATTATACATAAAAATTTTCCTTCGTTGGCCATATATAGGGGATCTAATCCTAAAATCTCACATAGAGCTTTAACTTCGGGATTAATAGGAATACTTGACTCCTCTATCTCTATCGCAACACTAGAAGCTTCTGCAATTTCGTTAAGAACAGTTCCTAATCCTCCACGAGTAATATCTCTCATTGATCGTACAGCTATTTTGCATTCTAAGAGTTGTTTTACAATCGAGCCAAGGTTCGCACAATCGCTTTTAATATTATTCTCGATTCCCATTCTCTGAGACATGATACAAGCATGATGATCTCCTAAATTACCACTAACAATAATCGAATCCCCTGCTTTAATTGGATTATTACTAAGCAAATCGTAATGTTTTTGATATCCAAGCCCAGTAGTATTTATGTACATACCACCATTTCCTTGAATAACCTTAGTATCACCAGCTACTATCATTACTCCTGCTTCTTTAGCAGCCAAACTCAAAGATGAAATTATTTTTTCGAGTAAATATAAATCTAATCCTTCTTCCAAGATGAAACCCGCAGTTAAATACACGGGCTGAGCGCCTATCATCCATAAATCGTTTACCGTTCCGCAAATTGCGAGTTTCCCAATATCTCCACCGGGAAATTCAAGTGGAGTTATTACAAAGGAATCGGTAGTTAAAGCCAAAGGATATTCCGTGGGCGGTAAAGATGATGCATCTTCCATTTTATCCAGATAAGCATTGGATAAATACTTTTGAAAAAGTTCCTTGATAAGTTTCCTCGTAGCGTTACCACCACTGCCATGCGCCATAGTTATTTTCACTATATCACTTCCTCATATCATTCATCAACTCATCCATTCTCTTTGGAAAAACGATACCAAATTCCGCATGTTCCTTCGGAGGAAACCATACAAGGTCCCTTAGCATTTTGGGGCGTACAAATCTTGCTAAACATTGAACACTCGGGAGGAGTAATTTTTCCCAGTATTACTTCACCGCATCTACATTTAGTGAGCATTTCTTCATTTTCGCTTGGTAAAACATCAGAACCGGCATCATAACACCTAAAAGGTTGTTTAAGGAAAAGGCCTGAATCTGGTATAACTCCAATCCCTCGCCAATAGGCTGGTTTTATATCAAAATACTTATCTATATAGTTTATTGCAACGATATTACCTTCGGGTTTTACAACAGATGGGTAAAGGTTATGAACCTCATGCTTCATATTTATTACTTGTTTAACGAGATCGAAGATTGCTAGCAAAACATGTTCTGCCTCGAAACCAGCGACCGCAAAAGGACGCTTGTACTTTTTAGCAACTTTGTAATAAATTTCTGATCCTAAAACAGTACTTACATGGCCAGGAGCTATAAAACCATCAATTTCAGTATCAGTTTCACATATATATTCCAAAGCAGGAAGAACTCTTCGTAACGCAGTAAGGAGCTTAACATTATTAATTTTCTTATTTTCTAATTGTTCTATAATTAGGGCATAAGTTGGCGTTGTTGTCTCGAATCCTACACATGCAATTATGTACGTTTTTTGGGGAGTCTCAATTGCATCATTTATAACTTCCTGTGGGGAATACATCAGCTTAACATTTGCCCCTTCAGCCTTAGCTTCACTTAATGATTTTGTTGTACCCGGAACTTTCATCATATCTCCAAAGGTCACCAAAACACAGTCCGGTTTTTGAGACCATTCAATTGCTTTGTCGATATAAGATGATGGTGTTACACACACAGGGCAACCAGGGCCTGATATAAGCTTAATTTTTGGAGACAGCAAACTTCTAATCCCATTTTTGAAAATACTGGCAGTATGTGTGCCGCATACCTCCATTATTTTTATGTCTTCTTGATCATAAGTACTTAAAAAATTTATTATCTGTTCAAGATTCATTGTAAATCGACTCCAATTCCGCAAATATTTGGGCTATTTCTTCTGCTCTACTTTTAGACACCACCTCTATAGCACATCCAGCATGAACCAGTACATAATCTCCTATTTTTGCATCTACAATAGCCATATTTACGTTTAATATATTTCCTTGGAAATCCACTTTACCGACAATTCCATCAGTTTCAACTACAAGACCTGGAATGGCAACACACATCTTTTTCACCACCGTAAGTAATAATTTCAAAATTAAGCCTTAAATAAACAGCATGGAGTATGCACCCACGCTTATTGTTTATAGGCTTAACTACTATTACACAAAACTATCGATTTTTCCTAATCCATTCGACTACTTCCTTAAACCCCTCACCTGTTTTGGCATTAACTTCAAAAATAGGTGCTGTTTTATTTAAGCCCTTAATACCTTTACGGAAGAAATCATCGTCAAAATCTACAAATTCTTTAAGGTCACATTTAGTCAAAAGAATAATATTTGCTTTTTCAAAAGCTAATGGATACTTGTATGGTTTATCGCTTCCCTCTGCTGTAGAACAAATAAGCATTTTAATATGTTCCCCTATCCGAAATTCGGCAGGACATACAAGGTTACCGATATTTTCAATAAAAAGTATACCTGGCTTATCCATATCAATCTTCTTCGCGTATTTTTGGACTATCGGTGCATCAAGATGACAGGCTCCATTAGTATTAATTTGAACAGCATTAATACCCAGTTCTTTTAGTTTTATTGTATCTATATCTGACTCAATATCGCCCTCAATAACATAAAAACTCTCTTCAGGCATACTTCTAATTATATTTATTATACTTGAAGTTTTACCTGCGCCAGGAGATCCCATAACATTGATTACAAAAACTCCTACTTTCTCCAAACTCTCTTTAGTTTCTAAAGCAATTCTATCGTTTTCCTCATAGATATCTTGCACAACATCTATTTTTTCTATGTTAGTCATAATATCGCTCCCTTCAATTTTAAGGAACCTCAACTTCAATACTTTTTATATAGAATTCTTTGCCGATATTAGTCGGTAAGCCGTCTTGACCACATTTAGGACACGCAAATGAATAAGGCTGACGCATATAAGTAATATCACATAACGGGCACTTCCACTTAGCTTTTATATTCTCTATTTCTAAAATTGCACCTTCACATATAGTTCCCCTAGATATGATATCAAAGTACATTTGGATAGATTCGCCAATAAAACCTGAATGCTCACCCACTACAAGGGCGATATGACACACTTTAATAGCATTATTCTCCTTGGCTTTTTCAGAAGCTATTTTAATTATTTGTTCGGTAACAGGGTATTCATGCATTCAATCACATACTCCCTATACTATTGAAAAATTCAGTTTATAATTTATTTAAAGTTTTTAATCCATTTGAGTATTATCTCAATGTTTTCTAAAGAAATTGCATAATATAATCTTAAATGACCTGCACCATAAATACCAAAAAGAACTACCAAATAAAGTAGCTCACAGACAAGAAATATTTTCAGAGGCACCCTATACTAATGTATAGGGTGCCTGCATTAAAACTACTCTTGTTCTGCTTTTAGTTGAGCAACCAGAGACTCTGACAATCGTGCCGGAACCTCTTCATATCCAACGAATTTGGTACTGAATGAACCTCGTCCTTGAGTCATAGCTTTTAAATCAACTGCATATCTCATCATTTCTGCTTGGGGAACATGGGCTTTGATTACCTGGAATTTCCCGTCTGGCTCCATACCCAATACCCTTCCTCGCTTGCTATTAAGATCACCTATCACATCACCCATAAAAGATTCAGGAACTTTTACTTCAACTTCTACTACTGGCTCCAATAGGACAGCACCTGCTTGTTCTGCGCCTTTTTTAAAGGCCAAAATTGCAGCCAGTTTAAAAGCCATTTCTGAGGAGTCTACGCTATGGTAAGAACCGTCATACAACGTAAATTTTATATTAGTCATCGGATAGCCTGCTAGAAAACCTTCAGCCATTGCTTCGCGAAGACCTTTTTCGACAGCTGGGAAGAAGTTTTTTGGAACAGCTCCTCCAAAAATCTCTTCGGTGAATTCAAAATCCTTATCAGGATTAGGTCCCATTCTAATCCAAACATGTCCGTATTGACCATGTCCTCCGCTTTGTTTTTTATGTTTACCCTCTACTTGAACTTGTTTCTTTATAGTCTCCCTGTAAGGAATTTTTGGTACCTGAGTTTCAACATCAACACCGAATTTTCTAGCTAGTTTTTCACATACGATATCGAGCTGCATTTCTCCCAAACCGCTAAGGATGGTTTGTTTAGTTTCAGTATTTTTACCCACACTGATCGTAGGGTCTTCATCAACTAAACGAGAAAGGGCAGAACTAAGTTTGTCTTCATCCCCTTTGCTTTTGGGCGTAACAGCAAGTGGTAAACAAGGCAGCGGAAATTTAATTGCATCGAGAACAACTTTTTTATCCTTTGCACAGAGAGTATCGCCGGTTTTAACCTCTTGCATTTTAGCAACTACGGCTATATCTCCTGGTTGTACACTGGAAGTGTTCTCTTGGTTTTTACCCCTTAAATAAAAGAGTTGTCCCATCTTTTCTTCTACTTCACGAGTTGAATTGTAAATTACCGAATCACTAGTAAAAACTCCCCCATAAACTCGGAAAAAGGTCATTTTCCCAAGGAATGGGTCAGCCAATGTTTTAAAAACTAATGCAGCTTTTTCATCAATTGGCATAGGAGCTGGAACATAGTCAACTATAAATTGAATAAACTCCTTAATTCCTATATTTTTTTCGGTAGATCCAAATAAAATTGGTACTATCATATTCTGAGCAAGTGCTTTTTGAGTAATAGTTTTTAAGTCTATATCATCAAGAGCCTCGCCCTCCAAATATTTCATAAGGATCTCGTCATCTGCCTCTGCAGCTGCCTCCGTAAGCGCTTCTCTAAGCATACTAACATCATCTTTATAGTTGTCAGGAATGTCCTTTTGGAAAATATCAATTACTTTTTCAAAATTTGCCTCTTTGCCGACTGGTATCTGCATTTGAACAAAACGTGCCTGTGGATACACCGTTTTCAGTTGTTCAAGAACCTTTTCAGCATTTGAATTTTCCCTGTCTAATTTATTAATGAAAACTATCCGAGGTAGTTTCCTTTCATCCATCAAATCCCAAATGATCTCAGCTTGAACTTCTACCCCACCTACACCACATAAAATAAGTGCTCCACATTCTACTACACGTAGAGAACTGATCACTTCACCAATAAAATCGGAATAACCGGGGGTATCTAAAATATTTACCTTAAAGTTATTGTGTTCAACTGGAATAACTGATGTACTAATTGAAATGTGTCTTTGAGTTTCTTCCGGAAGATAATCAGAGACTGTGTTTCCATCTGTAACCTTTCCAATACGGTTTATTGCTCCTGAATTAAATAGTAAGGTTTCCGCAAGTGATGTCTTACCAGACCCACCGTGACCTACAAGACAAATGTTACGTATACTCTTGGTGTCGTAGCTTTTCAAGAAATATCTCCCCTTTATATAAATTAAATAAAAAACGCAATTTTTTTACTATTATAACATATCTTTATTCTCTATGTACTTTCGAAATCCTCTAGAAAAAATATTCACTATGAAAAAAACATAACTCATTTGCTTATCTCCTGATGCATAAATTTTTATAAACAGAATAAGTAAAGTCTTGACATGGTATCAGGAGGAGATAATGATATACAACAACCTCATTCTTGGAGCAGCTATTCTCTTTGCCGCAAATTTAGTCAATAGAATTTTAGGTTTTATTTATCAATATTTAATCATGAATTATATTGGAAGTGAAGCCTATGGGCTATTCCACATGGTTTTTCCGATATACATGACAGCCTTAGTATTTACTACAGCAGGACTCCCCCTAGCAATATCCAAAATGGTAGCCGAAAAAGTATCCGTCGGTCATTATGCAGATGCTCAGAAAATATTTCGGATCGCCCTTATTACATTATTTTTATCAGGAATGTTTGTATCCATTGTCCTATTTTGTAATACGTCTTTTATTGTAAATAATTTCTTCGCTGACCAAAGAGTATATAAAATTTTCCAAATATGCACCCCGGCAATATTTATAGTCTCAATTGCTTCAGCATTCCGTGGCTATTTTCAGGGATTACAGAATATGTTCCCTTCTGCTTTAAGTCAAGTATGTGAGCAAATATTTAGAGTAATAGTGGGATTTACAATAGCATCAAAACTGCTAGTAAAGGGTGTTGAATGGGCAGCAGTAGGAATCGCCGCAGGAATGTTATTCGGTGAAATCTTAGGTTTGGGAGTAATCAGTATTAACTATTTATTACAAAAAACTCAAAAAAGCTTTGACAACCGGAAAAGTTATCAGCCATCTAAAACAATTTTCAAGAATCTTTTAACACTGTCCCTGCCAGTAACTGGTAGCCGACTAATGGCAACTGGTTTGTCCTCCTTAGATGCCATTATTATACCTAAACAATTACAAAAAGCAGGTTATGATCCTAGCACAGCAACATCACTCTTTGGTCAATTCAGTGGAACAGCAATGACTTTGCTTAATTTCCCTAGCGTATTCACTTTTGCACTATCAACCTCTTTAGTACCTGCTATCTCCGAAGCAATTGCCAGAAATGATTACAAGTTAGCCCAAAACCGGTGTACTGATTCAATTAAATATACAATAATTATAGGGGTACCAAGTGTAATTACACTTTTTTATTTTGCTGAACCATTAGCAGCAATGTTTAAAAGTCAAGAAGTAACCAATGTTCTTAAATTATTAGCTTTCGGCGGACTATTTGCATATGTTCAACAAACAACCATTGGGATTCTACAAGGCCTAGGCAAAACCTATCTTCCTCTAATTCATACAATTATCAGCTCAATCTTAAGAATCCCATTGTTATTCTACTTAACTGGAACTCCACAATGGGGGTTGCTAGGCAGTTCTTGGGCATACATTATAGGCTTTTTTTGTTTAGCCATGCTAAATATCAGAGCTATAATAAATAATACTGGTATGAAATTTGACTGTAAAGTTTTCATCTACCAACCTTTTTCAGCGGGTGTTTGTATGATAATCATAATAAATTTAATAAAAAATTATCTGCCTGCTACAACACCTTCATATTTAATTGCAATATTTTTTGGATTTATAGCCTATATTATAATACTGAAGTTTAATGGAGGTCTGAACTTAAAGGATTTAAAAAAGATCCCTTTATTTAACAGGTTTATTTCTTAAACCACTTCATAATTTCATCTCCCCAATGCCAATAGGTTAGTAGAATAAGAATAAATGAAATAATAACAAGCAAAATCTTATAGATGAAGTAGATTTTAACAACAGATAAAAGAAAGAGGAAAAATGCTAGAATTGCCGGTATTATTATTATAGTCTTATAATTAATTTTCTCTCCCTTTTTCCTACTAGTTATGAAAAAAATAAAAAAGAGAATAAAATAAAATATAAATATTCCGAAAGTCATCTTTTTCCCCTATTTAATATATTTTTCTAATTCTTTAATCTTATTATATTCAGTTAAATCACTCTGCAATGGTGTTACGGATATAAAGCCATCTATTACAGCCTTTTGATCAGTCCCCTCTTCAGTATCAATTATTTGATTTCCACTGAACCAATAGTATTCTTTACCCAAAGGGGTTTGTCTTCTCTCAAAAGTATTCTCATACATTGACTTCCCAAGTTTAGTAACTGTAGTTCCTTTCCACTCGCCCATTTTTAAATCAGGAAGATTAATATTTAGAACCAAATTTTCTTGAAATATTTGCGAATATTTTTTTAATAGACTATCTATATATTTTGCACTTGGAAGATAATCTTCACAGTCGTGGCAAGCAACTGATACTGCCAAAGATGGAATTCCTAATAACCCACCTTCCATTGCAGCTGAAACAGTCCCTGAATAAAAAACATCGGTTCCTAGATTCGGTCCGGCATTAATTCCGGAAATAATAATATCTGGTTTTGCGGGCAAAAAATCGCCCTGTATAGCTATCTTAACACAATCAGTTGGGGTTCCATTCACTGTGTATCCTATCATATTGTCTGCTAAATCATGTTTTGTCACAAATAAGGGTTTGTGTAAGGTAATTGATCTACCAACGGCAGATCTTTGCCTTTCTGGGGCTATAACGTATAAGCTATACCTGTTTTCTGTTGCTAATACTTTATATAAAGTTTTAATTCCAGGTGCAAAAAACCCATCATCATTTGTTAAAAGAATCTTCATCAATAAACCTCCATAATTTTAGCGAACTTATTAATTTCTATTCATAATAATTGAGAAAGCTTCTGCTCTTGTAGCAGCATTTTTTCTGAAAATACCTCTAACAGCGGATGTAACAGTACGGGAGCCAGGTTTTTTTATTCCTCTTATAATCATACACATATGCTCTGCCTCAATAACCACAAGCACGCCATGAGGGTTAAGCATATTCATAA
>JAAYSI010000052.1 GCA_012524045.1 Peptococcaceae bacterium
TATAAATCCAAAATATAGTTGTAATAAGAATTACCCCCTTGAATAAGCTCACAAGTGAATTGATTAAAAATGGTAACTATACAAGGATAAAAGCCTTTATGATTAATATTTATAATTATTCCGATTAATTATTACTTTTTGGCCATAAGAAGTTATCGTCATTCTTATAATTCAGGTTTGCACTAATATCTACATTATTAGGTACAAATAAGAATATCCCATTGCCGACCTTTTGCATATTTCCACCCAGAGCATAGGTAGTGCCGCAGATAAAGTCTACTATTCTCTGCGAGAGATTAATATCAGTATTCTCGAGATTTAAAATTACAGATTTTCTAGCTTTTAGATGTTCGGCAATCCCTTGAGCTTCTTCAAAATTAGATGGTTCTACGACGATAACTCGGACCTGTTTTTGGGTATGGATGCTAACAACATTGGCTGCCTTTCTCTTCGTAGAGCTTTCCCTAATAGGTACCTCCCTAATATACTCGTCCTGAGCATAATCCCTGACTAGGTTATCCCTGGAGTCAGTTCTTGCTTGTCTGTCTCTTCGGCCTTTATAAGTAGCTTCCGTTTCCTCGGCAATTAATTCATCATCGTCATCTTCATCGCCAAAGCCCATAATCCCAATAAACTTGTCAAATAAGCTTGCCACTTTCATCCCCCATTTGTCAAAATATTTATTTTTTTAATAAAATTAAACCTTAATCCATTCTTTTGCCAAAAATGCTGCTTCCTATACGTACTAAAGTTGCCCCTTCTTCGATTGCTATCTCGTAATCCTGGCTCATACCCATCGAAAGATGAAACATCTTGTCTTCGGCTATTACTTGCTGCTTAATTAATTCATCCCTAATTTCCCTTAGTTTACGGAAAAAACCTCTTGTCTCCTGTGGACTGGCATCAAGCCTCCCAATAGTCATCAAGCCTGAAATTTGAACAAATGGGTAATCTCTAGCCGTCTCCAAAAAATCTTTGACCTCCTCGACAGCCAACCCTGCTTTTGCCTGATCCTCTGCTACATTAACCTGAACCAAAGTATTCCAAACAATCTGTTTTTTTTCCCCTTGCTCATTTAGTCTTTCTAACAAAGAAAATCGATCGAGCGAATGGATCAGCGCAACACTTTCGTCTAAATATTTTACTTTATTTGTCTGGAGCCTGCCTATAAGGTGCCATTCACAATCTGCGGGCAAAAGTTTGCTTTTTTTCTGCCATTCCTGGACCCTGTTTTCGCCGAAAGTCCGATGGCCGGCGTTATAAGCTTCGAGAATTCTTTCTTCTGGAACAGTCTTACTCACAGCTATCAAGGTCACTTTGTCCTTGCGGCCGCTACGTATTAATGCTCGATTTATATTTTCTTTGATCTCTAAAATGTTTTCTGTTATGTTCATAAGCAATCAAATCCTTTACCCATACCTTATTATGTTCTACATATTCGTTGATTCCCCTGCTTTTTATCAAAATTTGGATATGTTTTATTATTTTTTAACAGCCATACCCTCAATTCCATCCATTGGGTTTAACACTACCAGAGTACCTTCCGGAATACCCTCTATGTGAGCTAAATTAGCGTTAGCATCAATGATTCGGACATTCTTAAATCTGATAATCTGACGGCTGACAATATAAACTCCCCTTTCTTCTCCATAGGTTCGCAGGGACTCCACTGGAACTACCAACCCTTTAGTGGTCGGTTTATATTGCCAGATAAGATCTTTCACTCTATTTTCTACACTACCCTTAACATACTCCGAAAACCTAATTACCGCTCCGCGGGGACTGTCGGATACTTTCATAACAACTCCGGCATATTCCTCATCGTCAATAATAAATTTATAAGTATCCCCTTTCTTCATCTTGTCACTATTCTCCAATTGTACAAACATCCAGCTCGGATATAAATTATTTACCATTTTACCTAAAGGGGCATTTTTCTTGACTATGGCTTCTTGGTTAACCTCTTCCGA
>JAAYSI010000303.1 GCA_012524045.1 Peptococcaceae bacterium
CATATTCCTTAGTAGGCGGTACCGGTGACGATATCTTTAGACTTCTAAACAATGCAAAACTGCAAGGCAATATAAACGGCGGTGCAGGTGAAGACAGCTTCATCTTTGAAGACAAAGCCACCTTGCAAGGCAGCCTTGACGGCGGAGAAGGTCAAGATACGCTAGACTTTAGTGCTTACCAGACAGCACGTAATATCGTACTCACTGCCGTCGGAAAAGATGGTTTCACCGGTAAAGAAGGTGCTATTACAGCAGGCTTTGCCAATATCGATAACCTAATAGGCAGTTCGGCTAACAATGACCGCTTAACCGGTCTTGACACTGGAGCTACCCATAACGGCAAAGCTACCTTTGTGCTGGATAGCAATCCACGCTATCTAACCGGCAGCTATGAATTAACCTTTGACGGTATAGAGAACTTATACGGCGGCAGCGCTAATGATCTCTTTGAAATTCATGGAATCGGCGGTCAGCATAGCTACAAGCTCTATGGCGGAGCCGGCGATGACACCTTCAAGTTCATTGGCGCAGCGGAATTAGACGGCACCATAGACGGCGGCAGCGGAGTTAATACACTGGATTACAGCTCTTCCGACTACAAAGATAACGAAGGTAATAATATTGGCGTAAAAGTCGACTTGTCCGAAGGTTCGGCTACCAGCGTAAGCGGCGGTGCTAAAGATAAGGTACAAAACATCAGCAACCTAATTGGTAGCGCTTATGATGATACTCTTATCGGTAATGACCGGGATAATGTCATCATCGGAGGCCAAGGCAACGATCGTTTAGAAGGCCGGGGCGGTTATAATACCTATATCTTTGAAGAAGATTGGGGTATTGATCAAGTCATTAACTCCTCCGGCCAGGGAATGCTGGATTTAAGCGCTTTAGGTGCAGATTGGCATCTGATTATTGATCTGACGGCTAAGATCATAACAGTTAATTCTAGTCTGCCCGAGATCGCTAACAACGGAATTGACTTTGACGGTATTAGCCATATCCGGTCCGGTGCCGGTAACGATGAATTCATAATCTCCAACAGGCAGAAGATGGATCTTGAAGGTGGCAACGGCGAAGATACCTTTAAGTTTGTCGGTATCGGAATCCTGGAGGGAATAATCGACGGTGGCACAGGGGATAACACTTTAGACTACAGTGGCTATGCTACGGCTGTTACCTTCAATCTGGCGACCATGAATGCCACCGGCCTTAACGGATTTACCAATATCCACAAGCTTATAGGCAGTGACAGTAACGGTGACGGAGACACAATAAGAGGCGCAAACGCTGACAGCCGATATGAAATTACCGCAGAAAATGCCGGTAAGATTACCTGGAATATCACTCTCGGCGGCCAGGAAGTAGAGTATTACTTCGAATTTGAAGGCATTGAGAACCTCATCGGCGGTACTGGCAAAGATACCTTTGCCATAATCGGCCAAGGAAGTTTAACCGGCTCTATAGACGGCGGTGCCGGCTCTAATACCTTGGACTACAGCGAGTATGACAAAGGAGATAATACCGGTGTTAAAGTTGACCTATCTGAGGATCAACGGTCGGCCACAGCTATCGGCAAGGGAGAGCCGGGTATGATCAGCAATATTCAAAATGTAGTCAGCTCGCCTTATGATGACGAACTCATCGGTCATGAAACCGAATCGAACACCTTTATCTTTGAAGACGACTGGGGTAATGATAAGGTTAACCCGGGCGGCGGCCTGAATATTCTCGATCTGTCCCGGATGAGTATAGACCTAATTATTAACTTGGCTTGCCAGGAGTTACAGCAAGAAGATGAATTTCTATATAGCTACGAGATAATTGTTAAACATCTCGATTCTAATAATCCTAATGGTGAAGATGCACTCTACACACTCATAATTACTTGGGATAACAGAAATGATACTTTCAAAGAAATCTACGGCAGCCAGGGTCAGAATAAATACTACCTGAATGCTGCCTACACCACAGACCTTTACGGCGGTGCAGATGACGATATCTTCTACTTTGCCGACGGCGTAACACTAAGCGGTAAGATTGACGGCAGGGGAGGCAGCAACACACTTGACTTTAGTGCTTATAGAACGGGCAGAGATATAACCCTGACCGGACTTGGTACGGAAAGCGGTTTCAACGGAACGGAAGAGAGCCTAACCAAGGGATTCTACAATATCAGTATTTTGGTTGGCAGCAAGGCGGAAGATACTGTAGACCGCTTAAGGGGAGTAAATGCTGATGCTACCTTCGTATTGGATGCTAGCTTTGTCGGCCAAGATATTTGGAATAAGTATTTCCTGAACCAAGATAGTTTAAGAAAACTGCTCTTTACCGACTTTGAAATACTCCATGGCGGTAGTAAAGACGATACATTCATAATAGAAGGCGAGCAACGGTATGATCTCTACGGCGAAGCCGGCAATGACACCTTTGTCTTTGCTGACGGTGCCAAACTGCTCAGCTACAGTAAAGGAAACGGTAGCGGCAATGGAAATGGTAGAGAACAAGTTGGCGGTAACATTGACGGTGGCAGCGGCAACAACACTTTAGATTATTCCGCTTACACCACCACCCGCAATTTCTACCTGACAGATCTTGGCTCTATAACCGGCTTTAATGGTAAAGAACAGAGCATAGTAGGTGAGTTCAGGAATATAACCCATATAATTGGCGGAGAAGCGTCCGATTCCCTAAGCGGACTGAACGCAGCCAATACTTGGGAGGTTAGCGGCGAAAATAGCGGAACTTACCGGACGAATAACCGCGTCTTGGTATTTAGCAACATTGACACTCTAAACGGCGGAGCTTTAAACGACCACTTCGTCATTAAGAATGGAGCCTCCTTAAGCGGACATATCGATGGCCGCAGTGGTACGGATACTCTGGATTATTCAGCTTATCTGACGGCTATTTATGTCAACCTGGCGGAAGATCTAGCCAGCCATATACTAAAAGGAATCAGCAGCATTGAAAACGTCACCGGCGGACGTGGCAACGACACAATTATCGGTAATGACAAAGACAATGTGTTAAGCGGCGGACCGGGCGATGACACCATTTACGGTGGCGGCGGTGATGATACTATTTATGGCGGAGATGGCAATGATACCATTTACGGTGGTGGCGGCAATGACACCATAGACGGCGGTGCAGGCAATGACTACCTGGATGGTGGCGCCGGAGACGATACCTTAATTACTGGCAGCGGCCACAATATCCTAATCGGCGGATCGGGCAACGATAAGGCTATTGTAGCTTACCGTTCCACCTATGAAGCGCCTGACAATGATATTGAAAACTGGGTATTCTTACAGCCTCCTCCGGTAGATCCGCCCAGTGGCGGTGGTGGAGGCGGTGGTGGAGGAGCCCCGTTGCCAACAGAAGTAAAAGAGGATATTGATAGTTCCGTCGGCGGTATAATATCTTTAGGACATGTAACCGTCGAGATACCACCTAATGTTCTTCCGGGAAATGCTACCATAACGATCCAAGAGCTTTTTGAAGGAGACTTTGTGGGAATACTTTCGGACAGTCTAAGAATTAGCCTACTTGGTAAGGTCTATGAAATTACGACCAGTGGCGAAAGGTATTTCGGAGAAACCAACTACATTACCATCATCTTTGATTTTGATCCTAATAATCTGCCCTTAGGTCAGAGACCGGTAATCCATTATTATGATGAGGAGAAGGGTCAATGGGTAGAAATCAAAACAGATATTGAGTATGACGAAGAGACCGGCAAATGGAAAGCTGTAGTTAAAGTTAATCACTTGACCAAATTTGCCGTATTCGCCGCTCCTTGGCGGCCATATATGGATGACAGATACTTAACGGCTGTGGCCATATCCCAGACAGGCTGGCAGAATTCTGACTATGCAGTGCTGGCAAGAGGGGATGACTTTGCCGATGCCTTAAGTGCAGGGCCTTTAGCCCACAGATACGGCGCACCCATCCTCTTAACAAAGCCAAAGGAAATTTCCAAAGACACTCTTAATGAATTAAGAAGACTAGGAGTTAAACATATTTTCATCGTCGGTGGTCCGCAAGCGGTAAGCCCCGATGTGGAGAATACTTTGGAAGAGCTTGGCATCACCGTGGAACGCATTTATGGTGCCGATCGATATGAAACAGCGGTCAGAGTTGCCGAGATAGTTGGCCATGAAGGAAGAATCTTCTTGGCTGTAGGCAATAACTTCCCGGATGCCCTTTCGGCTTCAGCCATTGCTTCGCAGTTAGGCATACCAGTCTTACTGACCGCTAAAGACAGCTTGCCGTCAAGTGTGGCCAGTTACCTGAAACTAAATCCGGCAGAACACATTTATATCCTCGGAGGACCGAACGTAATAAGTGAGGAATTAGAAAACAGCCTGCCGAAGGCAATCAGGCTTGCAGGCAAAGACAGGTATGAGACAAATATCGCTATCTTGGAGTACTTCAAAGACAGTCTTAACTGGAAGAATGTCTATGTAGCTACAGGCAATAATTTCGCTGATGGTTTGACTGGAGGAGTTCTGGCGGCCAAGAATTCGGCTCCATTGGTCTTAACCGGTCGGATTTTACCGATGGTAACAAAGGAATATCTGCAAAAGCAAATGCTGTCTGATAGCATGATTAGCGGACTTGGAGGTAAAGAGGCTGTACCGGATTCGGTCCTGGAAGTTATATATGGATTAGTACCTTAACGGACTAAAATCCCTTCTCTAATTTCAAAAAATATTGTGCATTATCCGCTCACCATATCGACGAAGATGTTCATATGCCGCTACAGCTTAACACTGTAGCGGCTATGTTCACGACGCTTCTCTGCTCTAAAGGTTAGCTAAGTAATGCACAATTATAGTCTAAAGAAATTTAATGGGCTTGTTCATCATTGAACTTTTTTAGGCTGGATTTATTGAGGTGGTATTTACTCCAAACTGGTGGATAAAGTAGTAAAATCTGTACAGAATAAAGAGGATAATTTATAGTAAGACAATTCCCAAGAAATATATCCTTTTTAGCTTTTGGAGGTAGATAAATGCCTCAAATTAGAGTTCTGATTTTATCAACTAAGTTTGGTGAAGGTCATTATCAGGCCGGCGAAGCTTTAAACCAAGTCCTCCAAGCTCGCCTTTTAGAACAAGGAGTAGTGCGCCATCTGGATTTTGGAGAGTTTTTTTTCAAAAAGGCAGACCGCTTGGTCCGGACTGTTTATACCAATATGATTCGAAAAACACCCGGCTTGTGGAAGATACTCTATGAACGCAGCGCTGAGTACAATTTAGATTTCCTCGGGAAAATTCTAGCTAGAATTTGTTGGAGAACTATAACATCTTATATTAACGATTTTAAGCCTGATATTATCGTAACTACCCATTTTATCCCGGCATGGTTGTTGGCGGAATTAAAAGAGAGTGGTAGGTTGGACAAACCGGTCGTTACGGTTATAACAGACTATTTTGTTCATCCTGTTTGGCTTCATCCGGCTGTTGATTTTTATTTGGTTGGGTGTAAGGAGGTTTATTTTAAACTATTAGCCGGTAGGATAAGACCGGAAAAAATTGCTCTTACCGGAATTCCTGTTAGGCCGAGTTTTGAAAGAGCTAACTCAAAAATGGCTTGTCGCTTAAAATTAGGGCTGGATCCGGGTAGGAAGACTGTTTTGATCATGGGCGGAATATGTGGTCTAGCGGGTAAAGAAGCGGAAATAACGGAAGTAATAGCTGACCTTGCCGATTGGGAGCCTATTCAGCTTTTGGTGGTATGCGGTACAAACGGCGAATCATATAGTGTATTATCCGAAGAACTTAAAAGAAAAAAACTCAGAGGCCGAGTTTTTGGTTATGTAGAAAACATTGAAATGTTGATGTCTGCATCAGATATCTTGATCTCCAAAGGAGGCGCCTTAACACTTTCGGAAGCTTTGACTATAGGGCTTCCGCCAATAATTTATAAACCTATACCGGGTCACGAAGCAGGCAATGCTGTTTTTGTCGAAAAAGCCGGGGCTGGGTTAACGGTTAACTGTCCGCATGTATTAGGTCTTGTGGTTTATCATTTGTTAAAAGAAGAAAGCGAGTTGGAGCGAATGCGGCTTATTGGCCGGAAATTGTTGCCGGCTCAAAGCGCTGAAAACGCTGCGGCTCTAATCTTAAAACTGCTTAACTATTCATACAGCAAAGTTGAGAGCCGCACGCCAAAAGAAGCCTATGAAGAAGAATTATTTAAAATCGCTTTTTCTTGATTCTTTATATAACTTCTGGTAATATTAATTGGTCTAAGATCTAAGTTAAATTAATAAGGTTTGTAGTCCGTCCTTTAGGGGCAAAATATAGAGAAAATGTATAAATATATTGGTACATAATAGGTGCCTTTACATACAATTATCCAGGAAAAATTTCAAGGAGGAGCAGTTATGGCTGTTAAAATTGAATCCCAAGAAAAAAGTAAAGTCGTAATGGAAATAACAGTAGATGCAGCTGAAATTTCAGCGGTTTATACTCGTGTTGCCAAAAAATTAGCCGGGCAAATCAATGTTCCGGGTTTTCGCAAAGGAAAAGCCCCTAAGCATATAATAAAAAGGTATGTTGATAAAGAGTATTTAGACAATGAAGTCTTTGAACAAGTTGTAAGACCGGCTCTTGTTGATGCTTATCAAGAAACCGGTATTTTCCCCGTATCGACACCTAAGGTTGATGTTGTGCAATTAGAAGACGGTAAGGAATTAATTTTTAAAGCTACCGTAGAGGTAAAACCTGAAGTGGAACTAGGCCAGTACACCGGTTTAAATATAGAGAAAAAATCAGCGGAAGTTACTGATGAACAAGTAGATCAGGAATTAGAACGTCGTCAAAATTTGCATGCTGAACTGGTACCAGTGGAAGATGGAGAAGTGAAGGAACAAGATATAGTTAATATAGACTTTGAAGGATTCAAAGACGGTGAACCATTTGAAGGCGGCAAAGCAGAAGGCCATGACCTAACCATAGGTTCCGGCAGTTTCATCCCTGGTTTTGAAGAACAATTGATTGGGGCTAAAGCCGGCCAGGAATTAGAAATAAATGTTCGTTTCCCTGATGATTATCATAGTGATGATCTGGCAGGCAAGGACGCAATGTTTAAGGTTAAAATTAACTCCATCAAGCGGAAAAGACTTTTACCGCTCGATGATGAGTTTGCAAAGGATATTAGTGAATTCGATACCTTAGCAGAGCTA
>JAAYSI010000053.1 GCA_012524045.1 Peptococcaceae bacterium
CCCCCGGCACTGCCTTTGGAGCGCAGGCGCATTTTTCCAAGCGGCAGATCCATATCGTCGTGCAGCACTAAAATATCCTTGGCCGGAATTTTATAATAATTAACCAACTGGCTTACCGCAAGTCCACTTAAATTCATATAGGTGTAGGGCTTCAAGAAAAAAAAACGCTTCCCATTTTCCCTGACCTCTGCTATTTTACCCCGAAAATCACTGCGATAAGCACAGTCCTTTTCCTTGACTATCCTATCCAGCAACATAAAACCTACGTTATGCTTTGTATTTCTATATTTCAAACCAGGATTTCCCAGTCCGATAATCGCTTTCATATATTTCTCCTCCCTAGAATATTCTTCCTTTGAGACGAATAAATTTGTACGAGAGAAATATTGTCAGAACTTTATATAAAGGAGGAATAAGCGTGCTGCCCAGCAAGAAATTTTTATCTCTATCTATTATATCCCTAAAAGAGGGTCAACAAATAGGCTTTGTTCGGAATTTGGTGATAGATCCTAAGACTAAAGCCGTTGCCGCCTTTGTGGTAGATCCGAAAGGGATTTTTAAAGATCAGCGGATTATCCCCTTTAATCGCGTAACAAGCATAGGTAAGAATGCCATAACCGTTAGCACCCAAACCCAAGTGGAAAAGGCTGTTAATCTGCCTAATATCCTGGAACTGCTAAAAGAGAAGACAGCTGTAATCGGCATGAAAGTCTTGACAACCGGCGGCAAGACCTTAGGTAAAGTCCAGGAGTTTTATATCGACCCGGTAAGTGGGAAAATTACTTGTTTGGATATTTCCGACGGTAAAATCGAAGGCTTGTTTAGCGGCAAAGCCCGTTTACAAGCTGAAGATATTTTAACGATGGGCTCGGATGTTATAGTGGTAGCTGAAGAAAGTGAAGAAAAAATGGATATAGCCAGCAAAGGGTTAAATGAGAACCTAAAATCCTTTTTCCAGACAGCTTCAGCCAAAGCATCCGATAAAAAACAGAGGATAAATGAATACTGGAAAACTAAAAAGAGAAAAAGTTCCGAAGATTATCCGGAAGACATCTTCGAGCAAGATCCCACGCTTGAAGATCTTCAACAGGTACAACAGGTACAAATCTCAAGCGATGATGAACAAGTCGAATCTGAAACCTCGAAAGAGTCAACTAGCTGAACAGTTTGCTGACGGATAAATCCTCATGAATGCGTACTATAGCTTCCCCTAATAAAGGAGCTACTGATAAAACTTTCATTTTCGCCAGCTGCTTTTCGGGAGTAAGCGGAATGGTATTGGTAACAACAACTTCTTTAATAACCGACTTCTCCAGTCTTTCGGTTGCCGGCCCTGACAAAACCGGATGAGTACAGCAAGCATAAACCTCCAGCGCGCCCTTTTCTTTTAGCACGGCAGCAGCTTGGGTAATAGTACCGGCAGTATCAATTATATCATCAATCAAAATCGCTGTTTTGCCCTGTAATTCCCCGATTACATGCACAACCTCCGATACATTAGGCTCAGGGCGGCGTTTGTCCACGATGGCCAGGGATGCCCCGATTCGCTCGGCGAAATTTCTGGCTCTGCTGACCCCGCCGATATCCGGAGAGACAACGCAAATATCTTTAAGTTGTTTACTCAAAAAATATTCGGCCAGGATCGGTGAGCCCGGCAAGTGATCGACTGGTATATCAAAAAAGCCTTGAATGGCCGGTGCATGAAGATCCATCGCCACCAAACGATTAGCTCCGGCAGTTGTCATCAAATTGGCGACCAATTTGGCTGTAATCGGTTCGCGCGCTTTAGACTTCCGTTCCTGTCGAGCATAGCCATAGTAGGGCACAACTGCCGTAATCCGATAGGCCGAGGCTCTTCTGAGAGCGTCCATCAAAATTAAAAGTTCCATTATACTTTCATTAGTAGGTGCACAAGTGGGCTGAACCACAAAAACATCGGCGCCCCTCACACTTTCATCAATACCAATACTTACCTCGCCATCCTGAAACCTTTTAACTTCGGCACTTCCGATAGAAATACCAAGATAGTCTGCAATTTCTTGAGCCAATTCCTTATTAGCATTCCCGCAAAAAACTTTAAGTTCTCTTGTAGCCATAGTTACCTCCTACTTTTTCCTGGTAGCTTGCCAGTTCTCGATTACTTTCTGCTGGGATCGTTCGACCGCAAGTGCTCTGTCCGGCACATCTTTCGTGATGGTAGAGCCTGCCCCGATAACCGTTTCTTGCCCTATTTGAACAGGAGCTACAAAATTAGTATTACTCCCCACAAAACTATTATCGCCAATAATTGTCGAATGTTTCTTCTTCCCATCGTAATTACAAGTTATTGTTCCGGCACCGATATTAACCTTCTCGCCTAAAATTGCATCGCCTATATAGCTGAGATGCGGTACTTTAGAGCCTTCGCCAATTTTACTGTTCTTAATCTCCACAAAATCTCCGATCTTAACTCCTTGCGCTAAAGTCGTGCCCGGCCTTAAATAAGCGAAGGGACCGATTTGACAGGCCTCTCCTATAACAGCTTGCCGAGCGACGGAATTTTCAATACGGCACCCTTTGCCGCAAACACAGTCTTCTAAAGTAGTATAAGGGCCTATAACCGCTCCTTCCTGGATCACGGTCCGCCCTTTAATAATAGTAAATGGTTCAAGAACAACATCCTGAGACAGGACTGCTTGAGCATCAATAAAAACTGAAGAAGGATTCTTGATTGTTACCCCTTGGAGCATCCAATATTTTCGCAGACGGTCGAAAAAGATATCCTCCGCTTCAGCCAATTGAGCCCGGTTATTTATGCCGTAAGCCTCGTTAAAGTCTTCCAGACAATATGTTTCTATTTTCTGACCGTTCCTTAGCAAAATATTGAAGACATCTGTTAAATAATATTCTCCTTGGGCATTTTGCGCTGTGATTTTTTCCAAGGCGTTCTTAAGTAGTCCTGCTTCAAAACAGTATGTACCGGTATTAATTTCCTTAATTTGTTTTTGTTCTGTATTTGCGTCTCTTTCTTCAATAATTCCTTCAAAGATCCCGTCACGTTTTATTATTCGGCCATAACCATATGGATTATCCAGCAGCGCGGTAAGGACAGTCGCTGCTGCTTCAGATCCCCTATGTAAGTCAAGCATAGCTTGCAGGGTATCCGCAGTTAAAAGCGGCTGATCTCCGCTTAAAACCAGCACTGAGCAATCATCGCTTAGATATGGGGCAGCTTGCAGCAGCGCATGTCCAGTACCTAATTGGGGTTCCTGGACGACAATTTCTGACCTTCCTTTAATATGCTTAGCCACAGCCTCCCTACCATGTCCTACGATAGTAAGCACTTGTTTTATTCCTAACTTTTCAACTTTAGCCAATACATGATCAATTAGCGTATCGCCGGCTAACCGGTGTAATACTTTAGGTAATTCCGATTTCATTCGGGTACCCTTACCGGCAGCCAGAATAACCGCTGTCAATTGAGGCATGGTATAAAAACC
>JAAYSI010000054.1 GCA_012524045.1 Peptococcaceae bacterium
GTACTGCCCACCAAAAGTTAAATCTAAAAATCTAATGATTGGGGGCACATCAAATGAAGACATCTTCAAGTGCTTGGTTAGTTTACTCTCTGTTTTCGGACTTAACCCCAACATTTGACAGAGAGCCTATATATTTAAAATGTCTAGTTCGATTTATAAAAGCTTAGCTTGCTTGATTAATGGTCTGGGCATATTTTTTAGCCATTCTGGATTTTTTGCGCGCAGCTTTATTTTTATGAATCAAGCCTTTGGAAGCTGCTTTATCAAGTGCGCGAGAGGCTTTCTTTAAAGCTTCGACAGCATTTTCCGGATCATTAACAAGTGCTTCTTCAAAACGACGAACAGATGTTTTCAAGGCAGACTTGACCGCAACGTTTCTAGCATTTTGTAGCTTGTTGAGTTGAGCTCTTTTAATCGAAGATTTAATATTTGGCATGTAGTCACCCCCTTCAAAACGTTCCATCGTACGTTTTATACGCAAATGATATTCTATCATATTTCCCTAACACAATGCAACAAATTTTTACTCTTTTATTTTAAAAATTAGTATTGACCTGCCTAATATATATGGTATAATAACAAACAAAATTTAAAACTGTTATATAGCATAAAGTGATGATGAGGCAAAGTAGGCGAATTTGACCTATCCAGGGAGGTAGCATCGGAGACTGGAAGTGCTGCCATAGTGTCAGTCGTTGAAGGTTCGCCCCGGAGCTGCCTGGCTGAAACCATTGGGCAAGTAGGTCAGGACGGAGACTTCTACCGTTAAAAGGAAGAGGGTATAAGGAGCAAGCTGGAAACAGAGAATGTTCCCGTACCTGCGAGAGAGGGATCATTTAGATCCAATTAGGGTGGTACCGCGAAAGTTACTTTTCGTCCCTTGGGGGACGAAAAGTTTTTTATTTTTCCCAAGAAATTACTGGAGTGAGGGGAAGGAGGTTTAACCCGATGGTATAAAACAGACGTTGGGCTCATAGAGCATTATTTATAAACAATTAAAAACAGTTCTGTATCCTAAAAAATTATTATATTAGACGAGGGGAGATAGTATGAAAAAGCAAAAACTTATTTTAACGTTGGTTCTGGTTTTATTGTTGGGATTACTCGGTGTGGGCTGTAGTTCTGGCGGTGCTCAGACTACCGGCTCAGACAGTGAGCCACCTGCCAGTGCTGACTCCGGTAGCAATAACAATGAGGTCGAAAAGACTGTCAGTATCGGTATTATACAGCTAGTTGAGCATCCGGCCCTGGATGCGGCCAGAGAAGGCTTTTTGGAGACTTTAAAAGCAAATGGTTTAGAAGCTGGTAAGAATCTTAAGGTTGATTACCAAAATGCACAGAATGACCAATCTATCCTAAACAATATAGCTCAGAAATTTGCCTCTTCCAAACATGATTTAGTGCTCGCTATAGCCACACCGTCTGCTCAGGCTATGGCCGCTGCTACAAGCGATATTCCCATTTTAATCACGGCAGTCACTGATCCGGTCACCGCTAAACTGGTCAATAGTTTGGAAAAACCGGGAACAAATATTACCGGCACAACTGATATGAACCCAATCGACCAACAGATTGATTTATTATTAAAACTGGTACCGGCTGCTAAGACCGTTGGAATTGTTTATAATGCCGGAGAAATTAATTCCCAGGTCCAAGTTGAAATTGCCAAGGAGATTGCTGCAGAACGAGGTCTTAAAATTATTGAAGCCACAGTTGCTACCAGCGCAGATGTGTTACAAGCTACTCAATCGTTGGACGGCAAGGTAGAGGCCATTTATGTTCCGACCGACAATACCGTGGTTTCCGCTGCTGACTCAGTTGTGCAAGCGGCAAACAAAATGAATATCCCTATTATCAGTGGTGAGAGTAGCGTTGTGGAAGCCGGCGGCTTAGGAACGGTTGGCATTAATTATAGAAACTTGGGTGCCCAGACAGGCGAGATGGCCTTAAGAGTCCTAGCCGGGGAAAAACCGCAAGATATGCCTATTGAAAGTCAAAAACAATTCGATATAGTGATCAATAAAGAAGCTGCAGCGACCCTTGGTATAGAAATTCCCGCTGACTTACAATGAACCTATTTCCCAGGAATTAAATACTAAAAAATTTTGGTCTAAAACAAGGCCGTCTCTCATATTTCTAAAATATGGAAGGAGGGAGACAGGCCTTGTTTTATCATAATGCCATAGTAAAAACAATTGCCGTCATTCTTTTATTGGCAATTTTTCTCTTTTTTATATATTCTAATTTTACTCAGCAAAGCTTTAAACATTTGATCGAGCTGCTGAATGAGAAAAGTTTCCCTTTTGAGTTTTTAATACTTGAAGGTGTGCCCGGCTTATCCCAGCCGGAGCTAGCTTATATTCGAGAGGTGAAAAATAAGGCACTGGGTTTGGGTTTGTACTTTTTAACTGGTGTAAATATTAGCGATCCGAGGACATTTTTTCTAAGCTTTTATGCTCCACCGAAGGAAGGTCTTCCGTGGCTGGGCCTGGCTTATCATCCCGATAACCCGGAGATGGAGGGCCCTATCTTGGAGCCTTTAGACAACCCCTTTTATAATGAACCCGCACCGATAACCAGCAAAGAGGATGTATTAATAGGGATATATCATACCCATAATGCGGAGTCTTATGCCGGAAATGGCGGTCGAGACAGAGAAATAAGAGGAGAAAACGGGGATATAGTAGAGACAGGGAAACTTTTGGCGGCTGTCTTAAATCAAAAGGGAGTTAGAACTATTCATTCGGCAGAAATTCACGATGAAATCTATATTGAATCCTATGACCGCTCCTACCGGACAGCTAAGAAAATGCTGGAAGAAAACCCGACCATTCGTCTTTTAATTGATGTGCATAGGGACGGCATTCCGCCTGAGATTGGCAAGTCCATTGTCAGAATTGAAGGGGTGGCCGTAGCTAAAATAATGATTGTAGTAGGGCAAAAAAACCCTAACTGGCAAAAAAATGTGCAAATTGCCGAAGAAATTATTCGAACGGCAAATCAAGAGTATCCCGGTTTGTTCTTTCCTAATATCCGCTATGCTTCCGAAGCTCGTTACAATCAACATCTAACAGACGGCGCGTTATTATTGGAGATCGGCAGTCAGTTAAACACTAAAGAAGAAGCCCTAGCGGCAATGGAACCTTTAGCTGATGTATTGAAGGCCTATCTGGAAAAGTGATATAATTCGCAGTAGTTAATATTTTAGAATTGAAGGACTACTGCGAAATGTCTACTACTCAAAAAATGATGAGGGCTGCCGGTTTGTTGATGCTGGCTAACCTGATATCAAGATTCCTTGGTTTTATAAGGGAATCCTTGATGGCCGGGCTTTTTGGCAAAACGGCAGCTACCGACGCATATAATACGGCTTTTATCCTCCCGGACCTTCTCTATTGGCTTCTGGTCGGAGGCGTATTAAGTGCTGCCTTTATTCCGGTACTCTCGGAGTATATAGCTAAAGGTCAAGAAAAAGAAGGATGGAAGGTAGTAAGTTCTGTAACGAATCTTATTTTTCTTTCCCTTTGTAGCTTGATTATCATTGCTATGTTTCTTACGCCCAAATTTATTGCTTTACAAGTTCCTGGTTTTAGTCCGGAAAATCAGCAATTGACGGTTTACCTGACACGTATCCTGCTGTTACAACCGGTAATCCTGGCCTTAAGTGGCATAACCATGGGAATCTTGAATTCCTACAAAATCTTTTGGCCTTCCGCGGTCGGCACTATTCTTTACAATGCCTCTATCATCATCTTTGGGGCTATCTTTGCTGATTCCGGGGAAGCTTATAGTATTTCCGGCTTTGCTTTCGGAGTTGTAATAGGGGCCGCTGTAAATTTTTTAATCCAAGTGCCGTTTTTACGTAGGATTGGAATTCGCTATTATCCTATAATCGACCTGCGTCATCCTGGCGTACGAAAAATAGTTGCACTGTCTTTGCCGATTATAATCATGTACACCCTAAACCAACTCCAAGTTATTGTTAATTCTAATCTTGGCTCAAATTTACCCGCAGGCAGTCTTACGGCAATTTGGTATTCCTACAGGCTCTTCCAGTTACCGGTAGGAATATTTGCGCTGGCTATAGGGGTAGCGGTGTTCCCCACTTTATCGGAGCAAGCTGCGTTAAGAAAGTTTAAAGACTTTCTCAAGACTGTATCCGGGGCAATTCGTTTGCTTATTTTTATTACGATCCCGATTTCCGTAGGAATGATGGTTTTGCGTTTTCCGCTGATAAGAGTCTTATTTCAACATGGGGAATTTACCCCTAGGGATACTGAGCTAACGGCGATTCCTTTGCTTTTTTTCGCGCTCGGTATTACTGCTCAAGCTATTATTCAGGTTTTGCCGCGAGCTTTTTACGCCTTGCAAAATACCTGGCTGCCCGTAATTTTGGGTGTTCTGGCAATGGTGGCCAGTATTATCTGGATGTTGATTTTAGTGGGTCCTTTAGCCCACGGAGGTCTGGCTCTGGCCGTAACTTTGGGGGCAGTGATCCAAATGGTGCTTTTATTTGTCTTTCTGCGGCGCAAACTTGGTAAGATAGATGGCCGGCGGATAGTGGCAACCTTTATTAAGACCTCAATTGCCGCGGCTATTATGGGCCTATCTGTCAAACTTTCCGCAGATTTTCTGACAGTCTGGTTTGGGATTGGTAAAATCGGCTCTCTGCTAGTGCTACTAAGCGGAACTTTTATCGGAGTCGTTATTTTTATCGTAATTGCGAAGGCCTTTAAAATGGAGGAATACGCCCTGGCCGTGGAACTACTAGGGAGAAAACTCCGAAAATAATTGGAGATAGAGTAAATTAGCTACGAACTTATTGTATTATTTAGATGAAATTTGCTATAATAACTTGTTAGTTATCAAAAAGCCAGATATTTGCTACTATTATATTACAAGCAATACTTTGAACGACTAGCTATTAAATTATACTTAGCATTAAATTGTACTTGTAAGATATTCGTTGTTAAGATACCTATTAAATGATTAGGAGAGAAAACATAAATGGCACAAGCTTCATCTAAAATAAGAAACTTTTGTATTATAGCTCATATAGATCATGGTAAGTCTACTTTGGCCGACCGTTTAATCGAGTATACCGGAACTATGTCTTCCCGGGAATTAAAAGAACAGGTCTTGGATTCGATGGATTTGGAAAGGGAGCGCGGTATAACCATTAAACTCCAAGCGGTAAGATTGCAGTATAAGGCTAAAGACGGTGAAATGTATGAATTGAACTTAATAGATACCCCGGGACATGTGGACTTTTCTTATGAGGTGTCCCGAAGCCTTGCTGCCTGTGAGGGAGCTTTGCTTGTAGTCGATGCTGCCCAGGGGATAGAGGCGCAGACTTTGGCTAATGTTTATCTGGCATTAGAAAATGATCTGGAAATCATTCCTGTTATAAATAAAATTGACCTGCCCAGTGCCGATCCAGATAGGATTAAGCAGGAGATCGAAGATGTTATAGGCTTGGATGCCAGTGAGGCTATTCTTGCTTCGGCGAAAAATGGTATCGGGATTGAAGAAATTCTGGAAGCCATTGTACAAAAGATTCCGGCACCGGTAGGCGATGATGAAGAACCGCTGAAAGCCTTAATTTTTGATTCCAAATTTGATTCTTACAGAGGTGCTATTCCCTATATCCGTATTTTTGACGGCAAAGTAACCAAAGGGACTAATATTAAAATGATGTCTTCGGGCAAAGTCTTCGAAGTGACGGAAGTGGGGGTATTTACGCCGGCCATGGTCCTAGTGGAAGAGTTGCGTGCCGGGGAGGTAGGTTATATTGCTGGGAGTATCAAAAATGTCGGAGATACCCGGGTTGGGGATACTATCACCGATAATGATAATCCGGCCAGTGAACCGCTGCCGGGTTACCGGAAAGCGGTATCGATGGTTTTTTGCGGCTTGTACCCTGTAGATACTTCGGATTACGAAAAGCTCAAAGATGCGTTAGAAAAGCTTAAACTTAATGATGCCAGCTTGATGTATGAAAATGAAACTTCTGCGGCCTTGGGTTTTGGTTTCCGCTGCGGCTTTTTAGGCTTACTTCATATGGATATTATTCAGGAAAGGCTGGAAAGAGAATTTGGTTTAGCGATAATTACTACCGCTCCAAGTGTGGTCTACCATGTAAATACAACTGATGGCCGTCAGATCTCTATTGACAATCCGGCTTTGTTACCTCCGGCCGGTGAAATAGTTTCGATCGAGGAGCCTGTGGTTAGAGCTTCTATCATGGTGCCCTCAGAGTTTGTTGGGAGCATTATGGAACTAAATCAGGAAAAACGGGGTAGTTTCATAAATATGGAATATATTACTGAGTCCCGGGTTAACCTGCATTATGAATTGCCTTTAAGTGAAATAGTTTATGATTACTTTGACCAGCTTAAATCCCGGACCAAAGGCTATGCTTCTTTGGATTATGAATTGAAAGGTTATAAAGAAGCCAACTTGGTTAAATTAGATATTATGATCAATGGAGAAGTGGTTGATGCCCTTTCCTTTATAGTGCATAAAGACAAAGCCTACCAAAGAGGGCGGAGATTGGTGGAAAAACTGCGCAGCCTTATTCCGCGTCAATTGTTTGAAGTTCCGGTGCAGGCAGTGATAGGCTCTAAGGTTATCGCCAGAGAGAATATACGGGCCATCCGTAAAGATGTTTTGGCCAAATGTTACGGTGGAGATATCACTCGGAAAAGAAAGTTACTGGAAAAGCAAAAAGAAGGCAAAAAAAGAATGAAACAAGTTGGCAGTGTAGAAATCCCACAGGATGCCTTTATGGCTGTCCTAAAAATTGATGACTAAAGTGGGCTGAAGTTCAATGGCGAAGAAGATTGAGTTACCGATAGTAATAAATATAATATTGCTAATTGGTTTTATCTTACTTCTTGTCATTCTTAGCGTTAAATATTCTAACCAGATTTATCAGCTGATTAGTGAACCTGATTTATTTAAAGACATGGTACTGGCATACGGGCATGCCAATATCTTAATTTTTATTTCCTTTCAGGTTTTACAGGTGATTATCGCCACAATCCCCGGTGAACTTGTTCAAGTCGCAGGGGGTTATATTTACGGGACCTGGTTCGGGACTCTTTATTCGGCAATAGGGATATTTATTGGTTATTTAATAGTTTTCTGGCTAACCAGGTTTCTCGGCTACCCGTTGGTTAAAGTGTTTGTCCCGGAGAAAAAATTTGATAAGATTAACAATTTAATAAAATCGAAAAGGTCAGATGCTATTCTATTCATCCTCTTTTTTTTACCGGGTTTACCTAAGGATTTCCTGGTTTATATCGGCGGCTTGACCCCGGTAGAACCGTTGAAGTTTTTTCTGATAATTATGCTTGCCCGTTTTCCGGCTCTCTTTGGCTCTTCATTTATCGGAGCCCATTTAGAACAGGAAAACTATCTGCTTGCGGCAATTGTCACTGGACTCTTAGTCCTTTTATTTATTTTAGGTTTTTTATTCCGGGACAAGCTGATCGGGAAGATGGAAGTACTCTTCGCCAAGCAACGCACTGAAAAACAAAAAGGTTCCGGAGAGGATAGTGCTTAACCTATTAAATATAATGGAATAAAAATTAAATTTGCCTTTAGTGAGGAAAGAAATGCCTTCGTTATATGTTCATGTGCCCTTTTGTCAATCCAAATGCGCTTATTGCGCTTTCTACTCGGTGCAGACTGAGACAGAGAGCATTAATAAGTACTTCACCGGCTTGGAGCAAGAAACTAAGAGACGAGCGACAGAAGCCCCGTCTGGGGTTTTTTCACTTTACTTGGGAGGTGGCACTCCTAGTGTTCTAAACACGGCTGATTTGGCCAAACTGCTGGAGCTACTTCATCAAAATTTTATTATTATGCCACAAATTAAAGAGTCCCAAAGCATTCCTCAAAAAGCTGTGGAAAAAACTTGTGAAGCTAATCCCGGAACTTTAGACTCGGAAAAAATGGCTGTTCTGGTGGGTTATGGTATTAACAGGATTTCGCTCGGAGCCCAGTGCTTTAATGACAAAATATTAAAAACCTTGGGCAGAATACATAGTTCGGAGGACATCGAGACAGCCGTAAGAGTTATTAGAAAAGCGGGAATTGAGAATTTAAGCCTAGATCTTATATTTGGTTTGCCAGGGCAGACGCTGACTGACTGGCAGGATACTTTGACGAAAGCAATTAGCTTAGAGCCAGAACATTTATCACTCTACGCCCTAATGTTGGAAAATAGCACACCCCTGGGGCAAAAATATTTAGGCGCTAGCAATATCGACTTGCCGGACGACGATCTTCAAGCTGATATGTATGAATGGGCAGTAGAATTTTTGGCAGCCCACGGCTATATCCGTTATGAAGTGGCCAATTTTGCCAAACAGGGTTACGAATGTAGGCATAACCTAGCTTATTGGCAACTGCAAGATTATATCGGTTTAGGGCCGGCAGCGGTATCTTGTTTGAATAATCGACGGACTAAAAATGAAGAAAATATTAATTCCTATGCCGCTAGGCTGTTAAGCGGGGGTCTGGGATATCAGACTGAAGACGTGGAAATCTTGAGTCTAAAAGTCCGTATTGCCGAATATGTCTTTCTTGGCCTTAGGATGGCCGAGGGAATTGACCTGAAAGAATTTAAACAAAGATTCAATAGGGAAATTCAGGATATTTATGGCCCTATCTTGACAGACTATCTTAATAGGGGTTTTTTACTTTTGGAAAATGGTAAAATTAAGATAAATCCGGCCTATTTATTTGTAGCGAATTCCATCTTGCAAAAGTTTGTTTAAACAGCCGAAAGGAGTGAAAAAGGCCTAAAAACTTCCTTTTTTTCTCTTGACATATTTTAGGCAGCGTGATAATGTAAGTGATGATGATTAGCACTCACCGAGGAAGAGTGCTAACAATTAAAGATGCTGGAGGGGAGCATCAATGCAAATAGATGAGAGAAAACAAAAGATTTTAAAAGCCATAGTGCAAGATTATATAGCTACCGCTGAACCGGTAGGATCCAGGACTATTTCTAAAAAATTTGAGCTTGGTGTGTCACCGGCCACCATTCGTAATGAAATGTCCGACTTAGAAGAAATGGGTCTTATCGAACAGCCGCATACTTCTGCCGGCAGAATTCCTTCTGATGCCGGCTACAGGTATTATGTTGATTATCTGATGGATCCCGTTCAATTAAGCGAAGATGATAAGAAAAAAATTAATAAAGAGATTAGCACCAGGTTAAATGAAATCCATGAAGTGATGGAATACACCGGGAAACTTATTTCCCAAGTAACCTGCCTTACCAGTCTGGTTCTTGAACCGAAAACCAAAAACAGTGTTCTAAAACTACATTTTCTACCTTATGAAGAAGGTAAAGCAATCATGGTGATGGTTAAAGATAATGGGAAGGTAGAAAACAGCGTTGTTGATATTGGTGAAGATATAACCCCAGAAGAACTTCAGATTTTGGCAAACATTTTTAACGAGAAGATGAGCGGGACCAAAGCTCAGGACATAAAGACAGTATTGCTTAGGGAGATATACGGTGAACTTTCCCGCAAACGCCGAATGCTTGATGGGATACTTGGTATTTTGGGTAGAATGGTTAATGAGTTTGAGGAAGTGGATGAAGGTAAAGTATATTTAGGTGGTGCCTTAAATATGCTGAACCAGCCTGAATTTAGAGATTTAGATAAAGTAAAGGACCTCTTCCAGGTTTTTGAAGAAAGCAATAAACTTAAGGAACTGCTGAACCACGATCAGCAGGGATTGAATATTTCGATAGGCTCGGAAAACATAGAACAGGTTCTAAAAGATTGCAGCATTATATCTGCTACCTACCATATTAATGGCAAACAAATCGGATCTATAGGAGTTTTGGGCCCGACCAGGATGGACTATAGTAGAGCGATAACAATTGTAGATTATATGACTAAAAGCCTGACCGAGATGCTAACCAAAAAATACCGAAGGACAAAATAAAAGGAGGCTGTTTAATGGGTAAGCACCAAAATGCTGAAGAAGATTTGACTTTGGGACAGGAGGCTGTTGATAAAATACCCAGTAAAGAAGCTACTATCGGCGGCGAAGCAGCTCTTGAAGATGAAACAAATGCAGAAAATCTGGCTGCGGAGGCTGATTATGAAAGCTTAAAGAACGAGCTTGAACAGGCTAAAGCTAAAGCAGAGGACTACTATGCAGGAATGCAAAGGCTAAAAGCCGAATTTGATAATTTCCGCAAAAGGACCCAAAGAGAAAAAGAAGAAATCTCCAAATATGCTGCAGAAAGAATAATTTTATCCCTGTTGCCGGTAATAGATAATTTTGAAAGGGCTATTGAGTCTACAGCTAATAATAAAGATTTTGAATCCTTTTCCCAAGGAGTTAACCTAATTTTCCGCCAACTGTATAAAGTACTTGAGGACGAAGGCTTAAAAGCTATCGAGGCTGTGGGTCAGCAATTTGATCCTAACCTTCATGAAGCTATGATGAAGGAAGAATCTGACCAGGAAGAAAACATAGTGCTTGAAGAATTTCAAAAGGGCTATTTTCTAAAAGATAAGGTTATAAGGTTTAGTAAAGTGAAAGTATCTGGTTAAACTATAAAATAAAAATTGTTTTTTTTTGAGAGAAATAGATAATTGGTTACGTTTAGACAAAGGAGGAAATAAATGTATGAGTAAGGTAATTGGAATTGACTTAGGCACTACAAACTCTTGTGTCGCAGTGCTCGAAGGAGGCGAACCCGTTATAATTCCCAATCCCGAGGGTGCGCGGATTACCCCTTCGGTAGTTGGTTTTTCCAAAGCAGGAGAAAAGTTAGTTGGCCAAATCGCTAAACGGCAGGCTGTGTCTAATGCTGAAAATACTGTGCTGTCAATTAAGCGTCATATGGGTACGGACCATAAAGTTACTTTAAACGGTAAAACATACACACCACAGGAAATTTCCGCGATGATTCTGCAAAAACTTAAAGCTGATGCGGAGGCTTATCTCGGAACTAGCGTAAAACAAGCTGTGATCACCGTTCCGGCATATTTCACTGATTCCCAGCGTCAGGCTACCAAAGATGCCGGTACCATTGCCGGACTCGAAGTATTGCGGATTATCAACGAACCGACGGCAGCAGCCTTGGCCTATGGTTTGGATAAAGATAAAGATCAGATGGTGCTAGTTTACGACCTTGGCGGTGGAACCTTCGACGTTTCTATCTTGGAGCTAAGCCAGGGTATGGTTGAAGTCAAAGCAACCAGCGGTAATAACAATCTTGGCGGTGACGATTTCGACCAACGCCTGATTGATTATATTGTGGCAGAATTTAAAAAAGAAAACGGCGTGGACCTTTCCAAAGACCGGATGGCTATGCAGCGTTTAAAAGAAGCTGCGGAAAAAGCTAAAATAGAACTTTCCGGTGTAACTCAATCCAATATTAACCTTCCTTTTATCACCATGTCGGCCGAAGGTCCGCTGCATTTGGATATGAACATTACCAGAGCTAAATTTGAAGAACTGACGGCGGATTTAGTAGAAGCTACCATGGGTCCGACTCGTCAGGCTATGGCCGATGCAGGTTTAACATTTGATGAGATAGACCAGGTGATTCTGGTCGGTGGCTCGACCCGAGTGCCGGCAGTTCAGGAAGCAATCAGAAGGATTAGCGGTAAAGAACCGCATAAAGGGGTTAACCCGGATGAAGTGGTTGCTTTAGGAGCAGCTGTTCAAGGTGGAGTACTTTCCGGTGAAATGAAAGACATAATTCTGGTGGACGTTACCCCATTATCACTCGGAATTGAAACTCTAGGCGGAGTGTTTACCAGGATTATTGATCGCAATACCACGATTCCGACTACTAAGTCTCAGATATTTTCAACGGCTGCTGACAATCAGACTTCAGTGGATATTCATGTGTTGCAGGGTGAACGGGAAATGGCAGCGTACAATAAAACCTTAGGCCGTTTCCAACTATCCGGTATTCCACCTGCTCCGCGTGGTGTACCGCAAATTGAAGTTACTTTTGATATTGATGTCAACGGTATAGTCCATGTTTCGGCCAAAGATAAGGCTACCGGTAACGAACAAAAAGTTACAATTACCGCCTCAAGCGGTCTTAGTAAAGAAGAAATTGAAAAAATGAGAAAAGATGCCGAAGCTCATGCTGAGCAGGACAGAAAGCAAAGAGAATTGATAGATGCCAGAAACCAAGCGGATTCCTTAGCTTATCAGGCTGAAAAAGCCTTGAAGGACTTTGAAGGCAAAGGAGACGCCGCAGAAAGAGACAACATTAAAAAAGCGATTGAGGATTTGCGCAGTGTAGCAGCCGGTGACAATGTCGAAGAGATTCAAGCCAAATCCGAAGCTTTAACGAAAGTATTCCATCCTTTTATCGAAAAAATGTATCAACAGCAGGCCGCTCAAGGCCAGCAGCAAGCTGACCCCGGAGTAAAAACGGAAACAAAAACCGATAAAGCGGACGATAATGTTGTAGATGCAGAATATACTGAGGTCGATAAAGATAATCAATAATTATAGGGATTTACCTTTTTGAGCCTATGACTTAACAGCGGATGGATTTTTGAAGTATAATAGTATACTAGGAACTGCGTTGGGCGCAAAGGATTCTTTGTGCCCTAGCGGTTTTAAGAACAAGGATTAAATTCTGTCCGTTAACAGGGAGGAGTTTCGACAAAA
>JAAYSI010000055.1 GCA_012524045.1 Peptococcaceae bacterium
GGTTCATGGAAATCAACTCTGCTAAATTTGATGGCCGGCCTGGAAAAACCGACCAAGGGTCAAATCAGGATCAAGGATAAACAGGTAGAGGCTATGACTGAAAAACAATTAACCGGCTTTCGGCAAAAATACATTGGTTTTGTTTTTCAATCATATAACTTACTACCAACTCTAACCGCCCTCGAAAACGTCGAATTACCGCTTGTTTTCAAAGGAATCCCAAAGAATAAGCGAAAAAAAGAAGCGGCAGCGATGTTGAAAGCCGTAGGCCTTGGCGACCGGTTGCATCACAAGCCTTCGCAAATGAGCGGCGGCCAGCAACAGAGAGTGGGCATCGCCCGAGCCTTTATCGGTAATCCAGAAATTATCTTTGCCGATGAACCTACAGGTAATCTTGATTCCCGCACTACCCGGGAGATTATGGAGCTGATTTCTTCGATAGCCCAAAAAAACAAGCAAACGGTAGTCCTTGTGACCCACGAAACAGAACTGTCCCAGTATGCAGATAAAATCATTAATATTCGGGACGGCACTATCGAGAAAGTGCAAATAAATACAAATAAGAAAACCATAGGAGGAGCCCAGTGTGCAGAAAGAAAACAGATGGATGAGTAAAACAATATTAACAAATAGAGTAAGTTCCCAAAGAAAAACCCTTATAGTTTTTATTATTACACTTGCGCTGTTGATTCAAGCCTCCATCGGCCCCACGCCACTAAACGCGGAAGAGACAAATCCCGTAGATTTGGAGATCTATGCCGAAACCACCCCCTCTTCCTCTATTAAAAGTGGCAACCAATTTAACTTAAAACTAACCGTGCTCTTAAAAGCCGGTGAACCAGAGGATACATATACTATCTCCTTACAACTTGGCCCTAATTTTAAAAGGGTAACAAATGAGGTTTTAACTACAGACCTAACTTGGGCCGGACAGACCGCCGAAGTAGACTTCGACCTAATTTATGATGGGGGCCCGAATGATTCAATCAAAGTTAGCGTTAAGGATCCGGATGGAAAACTGGTCAGCGAAAAAACCGTCTGGATAAACGTGGAGCAATCATCGCGGCAAACATCTGATGACGACGATGACGATGATATACCTGTGGATACTACTAAATATGTTCCCATACTGAACTTTACAAACAGCAGTGTAATTACCGGCTATGCCGGAGAAAGGGTCCGGGTGTCGCTGAGGTTAAAAAACACCAGCACTTATACGGCTAAGAATATTCGCATTAGCCCGGTTCTAGAAGACAGCCCATTCATGCTTGACAGTACCAACGCTGTCCAAAACATCAGTCGTATGAGGTCAGGTGAGATTGAAGAAATTCGCTACTATTTTAGGATCTCACCAGATGCTGAACAAAAAGTCTATCCACTGAAATTCAACTTTGAATACTATAACAATTACGATGACCATTTTGGCGGAAGTGCCAGTCCGCGTTCCGACACCGTCTATATAAGAGTAAATAACGATAATCTCGCACCGCGGCTAGGCATAGTCGGGGTGAATGTCACCTCCGGCACTGATGAAAGTATTCCGGCCAACGTACTTAATACTGAGCTAAAAATCTCCAATCAGGGGACTCTACCGGCTGAAGACATTAAAGTAACCCTGATTGGCTTAAAAGATGACGGCTTTGGGCTGTACCAGGATTCCAACTTAAAGAGCATCCCAGAGATACCAGGCAATGGTGAAGCGACTGTACACTTTGCCCTTTGGCCTTCTTCAGCAATCGGTAAAGGCAATTATGGCCTGATAGCTAAAATAGATTACAAAGACCAAAGTGGCAACGAATATTCCGATGAACATCAGTTCTTTGTTCCGCTGGAAAAAAGCGTTAGTGGAGGCTCCGTGCCGAAGATTATTTTACACAAATACAGTTCCAACCCTGCCATTGTAAAAGCCGGAGAAAACTTCACCTTAAACCTGTCTTTCTTAAACACCAGCCCAGAAAAAACCGTCAATAACATAAAAATCTTTTTTACCGTACCCGATGGTGGGGCTGAGAGCAGCGGCAGCGTTTTCTCGCCGGTTAACAGCAGCAATACAATTTTTATTGACTCCATCCCTCCTAAGAGTATTTACCATCGGACTTTAGAGTTTTACACCATCCCGGATGCCAACCCTAAAACCTATACCCTAACAGCTAATTTCGAATACGAAGACGACAGCGGAAGCCAGTACGAAGCTACAGAATTAATCGGTATTCCGGTCAGCCAACAGACTAAGCTGGAAACCAGCGAAATAATTCTTCCGCCGGAAGTTTTTCTTGGCGAACCCGTACCGGTCTCTCTAGATTTTTACAACACAGGCAAAGCAAAACTCAATAATCTGATGCTGAAACTTGAAGGGGATTTTGAAACACAAAACGGAAGCTATTATGTTGGGAATTTCGAAGTTGGAGCGAGCGACTATTTTGAAGCAATGATTATTCCAAACTCGCCCGGATTATTGGAAGGAGCTATTCGCATTTCCTACGAGGAGCCCTCCGGCGAACAAATTGAAATCAGTCACGACTTTACCCTAAACGTTACTGAAATGCCCATGCCCGAATTCCCCCCGGGCTTCGAACCGGAATTTGAGCAACCTTCAGGTCCCTCTGTGAAGACTTGGATCCTAGCCGGTATAGGGTTACTGCTTTTCATTATAGTGATGGTTATTCTGGTGAAAAAAGGAGTCTTTAAAAAACTTATCAATAGAAAGAAAGGTCTAACCCTCGATGAATAGTATCGACTTAATTAGGATGGGCTTAGGTAATCTTTTACGTCGTAAAACTCGAACATTTTTGACTGTTCTCGGGGTAGTAATTGGTACTGCCGCGATTGTAACCATGCTTTCTCTGGGTTTTGGAATGCAGCATTCCTTTCAACAGCAAATTTCCAGAATGGGCAGTATGACCGTAATAGACGTCTACCCTTCCTACGACGGCGGTTATTACGGAGTGACCAGCTCTCGCGGCCGCAGCAGCTCCGCTTCCTCTACGCTTGATGACAAGGCTATTACGCAGTTTAATCAACTTGAAGGAGTTCAAGCAGTATCTCCGGAGATAGAGACCTATCTCCGGCTAGTTTCTGGCCGCTATGTTGGCGATATGCTCGTGAAAGGAATCAACCCGGAAATCATGGCTGATTTTGTCCCGGAAATCAGTGAAGGCCGTCTGCTGCAAAAAGGAGATGGCGCAAACCTCGTGTTCGGCAGCCAGACCATTTATAACTTTTATGATGGTAAAGCGCGAGATCCTTGGCGTTATATGGGTTACTACGATGGTTCTGAACCTAAAGTCAATGTTTTGAAAGATAAGCTGACTTTAACTTTCGACTTTAGTTACGGAATGAGAAGATCCCCAGGCGAACAGGGTACTTCGAAGCAGCCACGTTTATACAAAGTTAAAGGTGTCGGTATTTTACAACAAGGACAAAATGAAAGCGACTATGTCGCTTATATGAATATCGATGAATTAAAAAAGATCATCCAAGATAATGCTCGGAATCAAAATGGAAACGATGCCGCTTCGCGCCAAGCTCTGCAAGAGCAACTAAAATATCAAAGAGCTAAGGTTAAAGTAAAAGATATTAAATATGTGCAAGGGGTTCAAGACGCTATTAACGAAATGGGCTTTCAAACCCACAGCCTTAACGATATCCTGAAATCCATGCAAGAACAATCCCGAACCATCCAGTTGATTCTCGGTGGTATTGGCGCTATTTCCCTGTTGGTGGCGGCTCTCGGTATTACTAATACTATGATCATGTCCATCTACGAACGAACCAGAGAGATCGGAATTATGAAAGTTATTGGAGCTGCTTTACGGGATATTAAAAGACTGTTCTTATTTGAGGCCGGGATGATTGGTTTTCTAGGCGGACTACTGGGAATTGGAATAAGTTTTTTATTGTCATTCCTTTTAAATACCTTGAGCGGTAGTGCCGGCTATTATATGGGTATGGGCGGCGAAGTAAAAATTTCTGTTATCCCCCTTTGGCTGGTATTTGCGGTAATAGCTTTGAGCACACTGGTCGGCCTGGTATCAGGCTATTATCCCGCCCGTAGAGCAATGAAACTCAGTGCTTTGGAAGCTATTAAGACTGAGTAACACACAATAAGCATTTTAGTACGCATTTAGTAAGCATTTTAGTCATCACACTTACCCATGTACTCCGCTCGCTGAGAAAGTATATTTTGGGTATTACTTAGCGAACTGTAGAGCAGAGAAGCGTTGTGAACGCAGCTTCGGCGCGTGGTGAGCGGGTAATGCCCAAATATACTTCACTGAGGGAGTATTTGGGCAAGTTTAGCAGAGAGCTCGAAATATAACAGGGCTGTTGCTCAACGAATATTTTTCGTTTGGCAACAGCCCTGGCTTGTTAAGGAATTCTATACTTAGATTTAGCTAACGTTACTTTGAACTCTAGTGAAATACTTCTTCAAAAATAGTCCGGTGTAGGATTGGGGACAAGAGGCGATTTCCTCAGGTGTCCCGATCGCAACGATCTCGCCACCTCCGTTGCCACCTTCCGGCCCAAGGTCAATAATGTAATCCGCTGTCTTAATTACATCAAGATTATGCTCAATTACCAAGACCGTATCCCCGGCCTCGACTAAACGGTGCAGGACTTTCAATAATTTATCCACATCGGCTATGTGTAAACCGGTAGTCGGTTCGTCGAGAATATAAAGGGTTTTCCCTGTGCTGCGGCGACTTAGCTCAGTCGCCAGCTTAACTCTCTGAGCCTCCCCACCGGAAAGAGTGGTAGCGGGCTGACCAAGTTTGATATAGCCCAGACCAACATCCTGAAGGGTTTGCAATTTACGCACAATCCGGGGAATTTGACCAAAAAATTCTAAAGCCTGGTCAACCGTCATATCCAAAATCTGAGCTATGTTCTTCCCTTTAAAAGTTACTTCCAAGGTTTCACGGTTATAACGCCGTCCCCGGCAGACTTCACAAGGCACATAGACATCGGGCAAGAAATGCATCTCAATCTTAATAATTCCGTCACCACGGCAGGCTTCACAGCGGCCTCCTTTAACATTAAAACTGAAACGGCCGGGCTTGTAGCCCCTGATTTTTGCTTCCTGAGTCTGGGAGTACAACTCCCGGATAAAATCAAACACTCCGGTATAGGTTGCGGGATTCGATCTGGGTGTTCTGCCAATTGGCGATTGATCGATCTCGATAACTTTGTCCACATGCTCCAAACCTTTTAACTCCCGGTATTTACCCGGTTTTACTTTCTGGCTGATCTTAAGCTCGGCCAGCAATCCTTTATATAGAACCTCGTTTACTAAAGTACTCTTACCGGAACCGGATACCCCTGTGACACAGGTAAAAACTCCAAGCGGGAATTTGACATCTATATTTTTTAAATTATTCTCAGCGGCTTCGCAGACTTCCAGCCAATTGCCATTGGGTTCACGGCGTTCAGCCGGAACTCCTATTTTCTTCTCGCCTTTTAAATATTTGCCGGTAATGGAGCGTGGGCTTGCTAGAATATCTTCAAGGCTTCCTTCGGCCACGATCTCGCCGCCATGAACGCCGGCTCCCGGTCCTATATCGATAATATGATCGGCTGCCAGCATGGTGTCCTCATCGTGTTCCACGACAATTAGGGTATTACCCAGATCCCTTAAATTTTTTAAGGTATTCAGTAAGCGCTCATTGTCCCGTTGATGCAGACCGATACTCGGTTCATCAAGGACATAAAGCACCCCGGTAAGGCTGGAGCCGATCTGCGTAGCCAACCTGATCCTTTGAGCTTCCCCACCGGAGAGTGTCCCGGCAGCTCTACTTAGTGTAAGATAATCCAAACCCACGTTCACTAAAAAGCCCAGTCTCTCTTTAATTTCTTTGAGAACCAGCCTGGCGATCGCCGCTTCTTTTTCGCTTAAATTTAGCTCCTCAAAAAAGTCCAAGGCTTCAACCACTGTCATATTAGTCAAATCATATATTGATAAATCGCCGACTGTAACAGCCAAAACTTCCGGTTTAAGCCTTTTCCCTTGGCAAACGGGACAGGCCTTTTCCGACATATAGTTTTCAAGTTCAGTCTTGACATACTCAGAAGTAGTTTCGCGATAACGGCGATTAAAATAGGGAATTAAACCCTCAAATGGAGCCTGCCAATACTTATACTCATCAAAAATATTGGAATACTGAAACTTAATCGGTACATCCGACCCATAGACCAAAGCATCCCATTGTTCCTTAGTCAGATCTTTAACCGGTGTATCTAAACTGAAGTCGAATCTTTCTGCCAAACCTTTAAGCAGAGCTTGGTAAAAATTGGCCGTTGATTTTGCCCAGGGAACTATGGCCCCTTCTTGAAGTGATTTATTACGATCCGGAATAATAAAATCAATATCCGCTTCCAAATTGGAGCCAAGGCCGGTACAGGCTGGACAGGCGCCGTAAGGACTATTGAAAGAGAAAAATCTTGGGGAAAGTTCCTCCAAAGCTATCCCACAACCCGAACAAGCAAAATTTTCACTAAAAAGAATTTCTTCCTGGTCTATAACATCAACTATGACGTTGCCTTCGGCTAGTTTTAATGCCGTTTCCAAAGAATCGGCCAGCCGGGCTGCGCTGTTCGCTTTCAGCGATATCCGGTCAACCACCACTTCGATTGAATGCTTTTTGTTCTTGGCTAATTTTATTTCCTCACTTAAATCCCGTATTTCGCCATCCACCCTTACCCGAACATAGCCATTCTTTCTAATCTGCTCTAAGACCTTGGCATGTTCTCCTTTTTTCCCTCGGATTACTGGAGCCAAAATCTGTAACCTAGTTTTTTCGGGATAGGTAAAGAGCTGGTCAACCATTTGTTGAACAGTTTGCTGACTTATTTCTTTACCGCATTGCGGACAATGGGGATGGCCGATTCGGGCATATAAAAGCCTGAGATAATCATAGATCTCAGTGACTGTACCAACCGTAGAACGTGGATTGCGACTGGTTGTCTTCTGGTCTATAGAAATGGCCGGCGATAGTCCTTCAATATAGTCCACATCGGGTTTATCCATTTGCCCTAAAAACTGCCGAGCATAAGCCGAAAGTGATTCCACATAACGCCTTTGCCCTTCCGCATAAATCGTGTCGAAGGCTAAAGAAGATTTGCCTGAACCGGACAAACCGGTAACAACCACCAGCTTGTTCCTTGGAATATCAACATTAATATTCTTTAAATTATGGACACGGGCCCCGCGCACCTTGATATAATCTTGGGTCATAATTCTTATTCTCCTATTACTGAAATTACTCTATTAGTTAGCCAATATTAGTTTTAATCAAACAATATGGCTTTAAGTCAAAATAGCATATCTATTTTATAACAATACTTTATTTAAATCAATTACTTATTTTAGTCATGTTACTAATTTATTTTTATTCTAATGTTGCCATACAATATTTTCCTAAGCGTACTGTATTTTTTCAATCGTTTTTAACATCGGTTCTACCCGAATTGTTTTCTGTCTGAATTGTTTTCTGTCTGAATTGTTTTCTAGCTAAAATGTTAATTGAGTACTATCTGCCACGCCGCTTCCGGCTGCCCGGGAATTTTTTAGGGCTCTGTTTCTTTCCTTTTGATTGGAAAGCCGGTTCGCCTTTAAGTTCGATTAATGCATCGCGAAGCTCCGCTGCCCGCTCAAAGTCCAGCTCTTTAGCCGCTTTAAGCATTTCGGCTTCCAGATTCTGAATGAATTGGGCACGTTCATCCTCTGTTAGGTCACTCAGCTTACCGTAGGCTGCTTTAGTTTCTGCTACTTTGGTCGCTTCAGGCACATCGTAGATCTGTTTACGAATAGTTTGCGGGGTAATATTGTGTTCTTCGTTATAAGCCATTTGAATGCGTCTGCGGCGGTTAGTCTCGTCAATAGCTATTTTCATGGAACCGGTTATGTTATCAGCATACATAATGACTTTACCGTTGACATTGCGGGCTGCTCTGCCGATAGTTTGAATCAAAGAACGTTCGGATCTTAAAAAGCCCTCCTTATCAGCATCCAGGATAGCAACCAAGGATACTTCCGGTAGGTCAAGACCCTCCCGAAGCAGGTTAATCCCAACAATGACGTCAATTTCACCTAAACGTAGTTCTCTTAAAATTTCCATTCTTTCTAAGGTGGTGATATCGGAATGCAGATAACGCACCTTGAAGTTAAGTTGCTTTAAATAATCTGTTAGGTCTTCAGCCATTCTTTTAGTTAAGGTGGTGACCAAGACTCTTTCGTCTTTGGCTATTCTCTGGTTAATTTCTCCTATCAAATCATCAATCTGCCCTTTAATTGGCCGGACCATAATCTCCGGATCTATAAGCCCGGTCGGTCTGATAATTTGCTCCACCACTTCGGGGCTGTGTTCAAGTTCGTAAGGTCCGGGCGTAGCACTAACATAGACTTTCTGCGGTGTTAGTCGCTCAAACTCGTCAAACTTAAGCGGACGGTTGTCCAAAGCTGAAGGCAGCCGGAAACCGTGTTCAACCAAGGTAGTTTTCCGGGAACGGTCTCCTTCGTACATCCCTCGAACCTGTGGGATGGTTTGATGGGATTCGTCTATAAACATCAAAAAGTCTCGCGGAAAGAAGTGGAGCAGGGTATAAGGGGTCTCGCCGGGTTGGCGAAAAGTAAGATGACGTGAATAGTTCTCAATCCCGTTACAAAAACCCATCTCCCGCAACATTTCTATATCATAGCGGGTCCGTTGTTCCAAACGTTGCGCTTCAAGCAATTTATTTTGCGCCCTAAGCTCCTTAAGTCTTTCCTTCAATTCCAATTCAATATTAGCGGTGGCTAGCAACAGTTTTTCCTTTTCTGTGACATAGTGGGAATTAGGGAAAATGGAAACATGCCGACGTTCGCCGAGGATTTCGCCGGTTAAGATATTTATTTCGTAGAGATGTTCAATTTCATCTCCAAACATTTCTACTCGAATAGCCTTCTCGTTAGTTGAGGCCGGACAAATTTCTACGATATCTCCACGTACGCGAAATGTTCCGCGCAAAAAAGAGTGGTCATTGCGATCATATTGAATTTCCACCAGTTTGCGCAACATCTGGTTACGTTCTATTTCTTGCCCCTGCCTTAATGAAAGCACCATATCGCGGTACTCGTCCGGTGAACCCATACCATAGATACAGGAAACACTGGCTACCACAATTACATCCCTACGTTCAAATAAAGCTGCAGTAGCAGAGTGGCGCAATTTTTCTATCTCTTCATTGATTGAAGCATCCTTTTCAATGTAAAGGTCACTGGCAGGTACATAGGCTTCAGGTTGATAATAGTCATAATAACTAACAAAGTATTCCACAGCATTTTCCGGAAAAAACTCTTTAAACTCCATATAGAGCTGTCCGGCCAAGGTTTTATTATGAGCCAAAATTAAAGTAGGCTTTTGCACCTTCTGAATAATATTGGCCATAGTAAAAGTTTTACCCGAACCCGTCACCCCTAGCAGAATCTGGTGTTTTCTACCGGCCAGCACCCCCTCAGCCAGCTTGTCCACCGCCTGAGGTTGATCACCTGACATACTATAAGGAGCGTGTAAACGAAATTCCATCTCTGCACCTTCTCTCCGAAAAATACAAATAAACGAATTTATCTTAAATTCGCGAAGAATAAAATATAAGAACTATATATTGCAACCAATATATTATAACACCTTGTGGTTATTATAGCATTCGTTGATAGTTGGAAAAAGTATTTCTGCTATTGAAACTATTACCGCTATTTGCGTAAATCGGCTATGATGCAGCTTACAATCTGCTGTCTGAGCTCATCAAGTCTGCTGAAATTAACACTGGTATTATAAATGGTCTTCAGATCAAAGCGACAGGTTTTATACCGCTCCAACACCTGGAGCAAAGCCGGATTATGTTCTTGTTGAAATCCTTGCTCTTCCGGTTTATGCGGGTTGCCTTTCCAGACTGTCAAGTTTTTCTCCGGGAAGATCATTCCAATCATGGTATATGGCTTTAGCGGGTGGATAATAAGCTCTATTCCCTGTCCCAAGTACCTTACTTCCTGTAAAAGCTCTGGGAGCATGCGCATTGAACCCTCACTGTCCAAGCATATTAAATCATAATCCTTAATGAAATGCGGTGCGAGATTAAGCCACCTATCCAAACGTAAAGCTTGTAAGAAATAATAGGAAAGATATTCTTTCTGAATTTGCGAAATAATCTCCATAATCTCGTTGTAATATTGCTCGGGCAGAACGCTCTGACCTTCAAGACTGGCGATCCTCCATAAGGTTAAAAAATTATGGATATTATTAGTCTTATTTAAAACTAATTGGGCAATCCTGGCTTCCTCTTCCTTAAGGTAACTCCTTTGTAAATTTAAAACTATTTGTTCTTCTAAATTCTGTAGAGTAGCTGCAAGGGCTGCAATCTTTTGCTCTGCTTTGGCCAACTTCCCTTGCTGGCAAAAGGAATTAAAATCTATTTCCCGTTGGTATTCACTTTGGACCAAAACTTCCGGCACAAATTCATTTCGATCCAGAATACATAATTTATGTTTGCGCAGATATAGACCGGCGACAGAGTCCGGCTCTTTTACAGAGCGAATATACTCAACAGAATACCCTCTGTCAATTAGCTCTATCCCTATAAGTTTTATCATGGTAGACTTTCCCGTTCCAGGTCCGCCGGTGAACAAGTATGTATATTTAATTCCGCTTAAAAATTCTTCGAGCAACGAAATTTGTCCAAATGGGGTATAGGCTTCGATAAAATAGTGACGGACTGCAGCTCCAATTCTCACTGTGATTCCTCCCACCAAGAGTTATTTGTGTGTTATTCTATGCATAAAAAACTGCTGAGGTTACCCTCAGCAGTCTGCTTTACCTATGCTTTACTATTTACCAATTCACTTTTACTAATTCACATTAGACTTTATATTAAATTTTTTGAAGTAATACTTCCACGGCTTTAGCCAGTTGGGAGTCAAATTTAGCTTCCGTAGGCATAATGGTCGGATTTTCTCCTTCTTGGAGTTCTATCTGAATGTCGGGTTCAATCCCTTTTTGGTGAATATCCTTTTTCAACGGGGTCAGATACTTATCAGTGGTAAGTCTGACGCTAGTCATACCGTCAAGAGGAAAGACAGTTTGAACTACCCCTTTGCCAAAGGTCTTGGTCCCGACTAAAATACCGCTCCCGTAATCCTTGACTGCTCCTGCAACAATTTCCGAGGACGAAGCCGAATACTCATTAATCAAAACGACAAATGGTTTATTTATATACTTGGCGGTTGCTTTCTTAGTTTTGAGATTACCACTTTTATCAACGATATGAACTATATCTTCACCCGGAACCAATAAGCTCGCTACTTTGATGGCTGCATTAATTTCGCCGCCGTAGTTAAAACGAAGATCAAGAATAAAACCCTTGTACTTTTCGATATCGAGATCCCGGAAAGCCCTTTCAAGTTCATCCCCTGTCTGCAAAGTGAAATTGGAAATATCTATCATGGCCAGTTCCGGTCTGCCGGGAACAGGCGCTGCACTGACAGTCGGAACATTAATGCTTTCCCGAATAAGGTTAAAGGTAAGTTCCTGCCCGGTACGTGGCCGGTAGACCCCGACAGTTACCCCGGTGCCCGGGTCCCCTCTGAGCATAGCTATGGCCTGGTCCTGGCTAATCTTGGCTACATCTGTATCGTCAATTCTTACAATCACGTCCCCTGCCTCCAGACCAGCTCTTTCAGCTGGGGAGCCCTTAATCGGACGCATCACCACCAACTGGGTCGGATCAGCAGTGCTGATATGAACCCCGATGCCTCCAAAGGATCCTTTAATCGTATTCATCAATGTCTCGTTTTCTTCAGCATCCTGAAAGGAGGAGTAGGGATCAAGGGAGCTGACCATTCCCTCAATCGCCCCGTCTACCAGCTTAATCCGCGGCACCTCTTCTAAATACTGACTTTCTATCAGATAAACCACTCGCAGTAAACGTCCAAGGTTATCGTGATTTGTAAGCACAAAACCCGCTAACAAAAAGACAATGCCAAGAGTAAGTATTATACCGACAGCAATAGCTTGATAGATTGCTCTTTTCCAGTTAACCCCATCCAAGAAATGTTGCCCCTTCCAAAATAATTTTTGATTCAGGCAAGTTACCCCACCTGAATCTTGAAGAAAATACCAGGTCTTTCCTTAGTTATAGTATATGCGGACTTCCTATCTGAAATACGTCATAGGATTAACAGGAACACCATCTTGACGAACTTCAAAATGCAGGTGCGGCCCTGTGCTCCATCCGGTAGAACCGACATAGCCGATCACTTGACCCGGAACAACAGCAGCATTGGTTGCAACCGCACGCGAAGACATATGCCCGTAAAGAGTCGAAATACCGTTGCCATGGTCGATAATAACAGCATTGCCGTAAGCCCCGTACCAACCGGAATAGATTACAATCCCGGCACCGGCCGAGATAATTTTAGCCCCATGCGGTGCCCCTATATCTGCACCGGTATGTAAGCGCCTTTGTTTGGTAATTGGGTGGATCCGGTAGCCGTAAGGGCTGGTAATGTATTGATAACCGGGCGTAGGCCAAATGCTGACCGAACCGTTGATTCCGCTATTTTGTTTTTGCAGCTCTCGAATTTTAGCCTCTAATTCCTTCGAGTCCTTTTCCAATTTCTCGATTTGGATCAAAAGCGCTTCTTGGTCCTTTTTATTCTCTAACAGAGCAATTTCTTTTTGCGATTTGGTAGCAGCTAAATATTCTTTAGCCTTTTCGGCTTCTATTTTTAGTTTGGCAGCTTCCTCCATTTTAGCCACAAGTTCTATTTCTTTCTTATCCAGTTCTTCTTTTTGCACCCGGATATCAGCTAAAATATTTTGGTCATTTTCAACAAGGTAACCTAGATACTCAAGCCGTGACAAAAAATCGGAGATATCGGTGGATTGAAACAATACTTCCAGATAATTTACCTGGCCATCCTCATAAACAGCCTTAACTCTTTTGCGCAAGGCTTCTTGCCTGTTATCCAGCTCTTGCTGTTTTTCAGCAACCTCAGCTTGGATGATTATTACTCTCTGCTGGGCATCGGCATAAGCCTTTTCCTTTTTTTGTAAATCCAATTCGGCTGCAGTAACTTGCTGGGTTAATTGCTGTATTTGTTTTTCCATTTGATCGGCTTTTACTGTCAAATTATTAAGCCTACTTTCCGCATTGTTTTGCTGTTTAAGGATTTCTTGTTGTTTGCGGATAGCTTCATTTAAATCGTCCGCCGATACAGGTAAGACTAATACAAAGACCATCAAGACAGTAATAAGAATAGTTTTTTTCTTGGACATATGTTTCTTAATTCCCCCTCTCCAACTAGCTATGGCTATATATTTATTTCTTAATTCCTAAGAAAACGGCTGAGCGAAATAATACTGGCTAATACCCCAATACCCATGCCATATAACAGCATGATCAGCAAAACAAGTTGAATGAAAGACGGATCTGCAACTACAGGCATGAACGATAATGAACTGATAATATACTGTAACAGTGAATTATAAGAAAGACTAACAATCGCTACCGCTATTAAAGCTCCAAACAAACCCAGCAGCAGTCCTTCAATGATAAAAGGCCACCTGATAAAGGAATTCGAGGCTCCAACCAAACGCATTATTTGAATTTCTCTCTCTTTGGAATTGACATTGGTTTTGATGTTCATAGCGATCAACAACAAAGAAGCAAAACTAAACACTATAACTACGATGAGCCCGATCCAACGCAGCCAGTCAGTAAAACCAATCAACTTTTCAAAGAAGCCCTGTCCATAACGAATTTTTGCTACACCGTCAATTTTCTCAATTTGCAGTGCAATACCCTTAACTAAATGCGCATCCGTGGCCATTACAGTAAATTTTGCCGGTAGAGGATTGACACCGCCAAGGTCTTCCAAGAGGGTAGTCGTTCCCATAGATTCTTGCAATTCGGCCAGTGCTTCTTCGGGAGTGGTCAACCTAATATCAGCAACCCCGGGTAATCTCATAATTTGATTCTTTATTTCATCTACTTCGTCTTCAGACAGATCCTCATCTAAAAAAGCAGCTATCTCAATCTGCGATTCAAAGGTCTCGGCTACATTTGTGGTGTTAGCCAGGAAAAGTATTGAGGAGCCCAAAAGGGTCAATGCCAGCATTACAGTAAGGATCGAAGCAGTGGTTAACCAAATGTTGCGGCTTAAAGACGAAAATGCCTGGACAAAAACATACTTTACTGTATTTAAGTTCAATTTATAAAAGCCTCCTCTTTACTGTCTGCCACAATCTTCCCTTCTTCTACTCGTATAATTCTTTTTTTCATTTGATCAACGATATGCAACGCATGGGTAGCCATTACCACGGTTGTGCCCAGCTTATTAATCTTATCGATTATTTCCATTATTTCCTGAGCTGTATCCATATCCAAATTACCGGTTGGTTCGTCAGCAATTAAAAGGCTTGGCTTATTGACCAGAGCCCGGGCAATACATACCCTTTGCTGTTCCCCACCTGATAGTTCCAGAGGATAAGAATCCTTTTTCTTACTTAAACCTACCAATTCTAACGTTTTAAGAGTATTGTCAATTATCTCCTTTTTGTTTTTACCCAAAACTTGCTGAGCAAAAGCTACATTTTCAAAGGCAGTTTTCTTTGGTAATAGTTTAAAATCCTGAAAGATAATGCCCATTTTTCTTCTAAGCAAGGGGATTTGCCGTGGTTTAAGTCGCATCAAGTTAACCTTGTCTATAATTACTTGCCCCCGAGTAGCAATTTCTTCTCGGTAAAGCAGTTTGATTAATGTCGATTTTCCAGCTCCACTTGGGCCAACCAGAAAGACAAACTCTCCTTTAGCTATTTCCAGGTTGACATTGAATAGGGCTCTGGCTCCATTTGGATATATTTTAGATACACTTTTTAGCCTAATCATTCGTTCCTCCAGCTTACAAGTACGTAACTATTCCTATGTTCGACATGTTTATTCAATTTCCTGTTAAAACTGGCTAGAAAAATTAAACAATTCCCATAATAATACTTATTTCACCTAACTAATTAATGCCCTGTGCTGAAACAAAAAAGGCTGTTGCTAAACGAAAATAATTCGCCTAACAACAGCTAAATTATATATTTGTTGTTAAGTTTTTATTTGAGCTTTAGCACCTCTTGGACTGCATTTACAATATCCTGCGCTGTCAAGCCATACTTAATAAGTAGTTCCTCCGGCCGACCGGATTCCCCAAAAGTATCTTTAATTCCCACCCGACGTAGGGGAACTGGATATTTTTCCGCTAAAACCTCAGCAACTGCACTACCGAGTCCCCCAATTATATTATGTTCCTCGGCCGTAACCACGGCTCCGGTAGTTTTTGCTACGCTTATTATAGTTTCTTCGTCCAAGGGTTTTAGTGAAGCACAGTTTACCACTGTACATCCTACCTGCTGACTGCTAAGCTCTGCAGCGGCTTTTAGCGCTTCACTAACCATTAAACCGTTAGCGATAATGGCAACATCCGTACCTTCTCTAAGTATATTCGCTTTGCCCAGCGTAAAGGTATATTCAGTGCTGAACAGAGTCGGTACCGCAAGCCGACCTAAACGGATATAAACCGGACCGGAATGAGCTGCAGCAGCTCTGACTACCTGTCTTGTTTCTTCCGCATCAGCCGGCACCAAAACTGTCATATTCGGTAAAGCTCGCATCAGGGCTAAGTCTTCGATAGCTTGATGCGAAGCGCCGTCTTCACCGACGGTTAGCCCGGCGTGAGTAGCCGCAATCTTAACATTCAATTTGGGATAAGCTATTGAGTTTCTAATCTGCTCAAAAGCTCTACCGGTCGCAAAAACTGCAAAGGTACTGGCAAAAGGTAATTTACCGGCTGCAGCCAGACCGGCGGCAAAACCCATTAAGTTTTGCTCCGCTATCCCCATATTAAAAAAACGCTCTGGATAGGCTTTGGCAAAATTGACGGTCTTAGTCGATTGCGATAAGTCAGCGTCTAACACAACAATAGCCGGCTTTTCTTTTCCTAATTCAACCAGGGCTTTGCCGTAAGCATCACGGGTAGCTACTTTTTTTTGGTCAGTTAAAATATAATCAGCCATTTATTGTTCCTCCCTGAGCTCTTTTAGTGCTGCTTCCGCTTGCTCAGCGTTCGGCGCGCTGCCGTGCCAGCCTACCTGGTTTTCCATAAAGGAAACTCCTTTACCCTTGACCGTCTTAGCAATGATTATGGTCGGCCGCCCTTGATGGTTCGCTGCCGCTTCAAAAGCTTGCAGCAGTTGTTCCACATTGTGACCGTCTACCTCTATAACATTCCAGCCAAAGGCCTGCCATTTAGCAGCGACCGGGGCAATAGTCATAACCTCTTCATTTTTGCCGTCTATTTGGAGACCGTTATAATCCAAAATGGCTACCAGGTTGTCCAAGCGATAATGGGCAGCTGCCATAGCTGCTTCCCATACCAAACCTTCGGCAAGTTCTCCATCGCCAAGCAGAGCATAGACTCGGTAAGATTTTTTATCAATCTTGCCGGCTAAAGCCATACCGGCAGCCGCAGAAATCCCCTGACCCAAAGAACCGGTGGACATATCTACACCGGGTACTTTTTGCATATCTGGATGTCCCTGCAGAAAATGGCCGGTTTGACGTAATTTTAGCAATTCCTCTCGCGGAAAGTAGCCTTTTTCAGCCAAAGTTGCATAAAGCACAGGTGCCGCATGCCCTTTACTTAAAACGAAACGATCCCTATCCGGCCACTGAGGATTTTGCGGATCTATCTTTAGCACAGAAAAATAAAGGACTGCGAGGATATCCGCTGCGGAAAGACTGCCGCCAGGATGGCCTGATTTGGCAGGTACCAGCATTTCGATAATATCTTGCCGGATTTGATTAGCCATTTGTCGGATAGCAGTCAGCATTATAGTGTCCCTCCTTAAAATCTAACTTCGTTCGTTAACCCACATTTTGCTGCAAATAAGCCGTGATAAACTGGTCGATCTCTCCATCCATTACGGCGTTAACATTACCGGTCTCATAATTTGTCCGATGATCTTTAACCATACTATAGGGGTGAAAAACGTAGGACCTGATTTGGCTTCCCCAAGCAATTTCGTTTAATTCCCCACGAATCTCGGCAAGCTCTTCCTCTTGCTCTTTTCTCTTAATTTCTAATAGTTTAGCTTGCAGGATGCGTAAGGCAAAAGCCCTATTCTGAAGCTGAGAGCGTTCACTCTGACACTGAACTACAATGCCTGTCGGTAGATGGGTAATCCGGACAGCCGAGCTGGTCTTATTGACATGCTGGCCACCTGCGCCACTTGAGCGATAAGTATCCACTCTCAAATCCTCAGGATCAATATTAATTTCTGTTTCTTCTGTCACTTCAGGAATAACATCGACGGAAGCAAATGAAGTATGCCGCCGCCCGGAAGCATCAAATGGCGAAATTCGAACCAGCCGATGAATCCCTTTTTCGCATTTTGCATAGCCATAAGCATTTTCTCCGGCTAAAGAAAATGTAACGCTTTTTATCCCTGCTTCGTCCCCAGGCAGCAAATCCAGGGTTTCTACTTTATATCCACGCCTTTCAGCCCAGCGGACGTACATCCTGTAAAGCATTTGTACCCAATCTTGAGATTCAGTTCCGCCAGCCCCAGAATGCAAAGTAATAATTGCATTATTACGATCGTAAGGACTGTTTAACAGTATTTCCAATTCCAACTGTTCTATTTGCTTTTGCAACTTTTTAACTGCTTTGCCAATCTCGTCCTCGAGCGAAGCATCCTCTTCCTCTAGGGCCAATTCCCATAGAGTAGCAACATCCTCTACTTCCCGCTCGAGATTTTCATAAAGGTTTACTTTATCTTTATGGCGGGTCAATTCTTGCATTGTCTTTTGGGCAGAGGCCGGATCATCCCAAAAGCCACTCTGAGCAAGCTCCTCTTCCAGTTTTTCTATTTTTTCCTTGCGTCCGGCAACGTCAAAGGGAAACCCTCAAATCTGCGAGCCGCACTTTTAAAGCTTCGATTTCTCTTTTCCAATCAGCAAGCATAATACCACTCCTTAAATTTTTTATCTTAAAAAAGTCTTGCCCTTATCTCCATGCCTAATTCCGGCCGCAACACCTTTTGTATTTTTTACCACTGCCACATGGACAGGGCTCATTACGCCCGATTTGTTCTCCGGTCCGCCGCGGTTTTTTAGTTTGCTCTTGGTCTGCATAACGGTTCTCCGAAGTATTCTGAGGTTGCTCAGGGGTTTGGGTCATTATCCGCGGGGTCACCCGTAAGATATAAGTCGCCACATCCTCCTGGATTGCTTCCACCATACCTTGGAACATTTCATAAGCTTCATTACCGTACTCAATAAGCGGATTCCTTTGGCCGTAAGCTCTTAAACCTATTCCTTCACGCAAACTATCCATTGCATCCAGATGGTCCTTCCATCTGGTATCGACAACTTGAAGGACTACCGCCCTTTCTATTTCACGCATCAGCTCAGAACCGAGCTCGGCTTCCCTGACATCATAAACTTCGCGAACACGGTCTTTCAGCAACTCTTCAACTTCCTCTTTAGCCAAGTTGCTTATCTGTTCCTGGGTAAAACCATGGGCTGGAATTATGGTATTTTCCACGTATTCTAAAAAGCTTGTGAGATCCCATTCTTCCGGGTACGGGCTGGTTGCGCTGTAGCGGTTTATGCAGTTAACTATTACCTGGTCGATCATCTCCAAAATTTGTTCTTTAAGATTCTCACCGGTTAACACCGCTCGACGTTGCGAGTAGATAACCTCCCTTTGTTTATTCATTACATCGTCGTAATTTAACACATGTTTCCGGATTTCAAAGTTGCGGTTTTCCACTCTCTTCTGAGCATTCTCAATGCTTCTGCTAACCATTTTGGATTCGACCGGAACACTGTCATCCATACCCAGCTTATCCATCAGGCCGCCCAAGTTTTCGCCGCCAAAAAGTCTCATTAAATCGTCCTCGAGTGAAATATAAAACTGGGACGATCCTGGGTCCCCCTGACGTCCGGCACGACCTCGTAGCTGGTTATCTATCCGGCGCGATTCATGTCTCTCAGTGCCAATAATATGAAGTCCTCCCAGTTCTTTAACTCCTTCACCGAGTACGATGTCCGTTCCTCGACCGGCCATATTGGTCGCTATGGTCACAGCCTGCCGCTGACCGGCTTTAGCCACAATTTGGGCTTCCAGTTCATGGTACTTAGCGTTTAGCACCTGGTGGCTAATCCCTTTCTTTTTAAGCATCTCACTCAGGAGCTCTGATTTTTCAATGGAAATAGTCCCAACTAAAACCGGCTGACCTTTGGCATGCCTGGTAGCAATATCCTCTACCACCGCATTGAATTTGCCCTGTTCAGTCCGGTAAATAGCATCGGGCAAGTCCTCCCTGATCATCGGTAAATTGGTGGGTATTTCCACAACATCCAGACCATAAATGTTTATAAACTCTTGTTCTTCTGTTTTAGCAGTACCGGTCATTCCGGCTAACTTTTTATACATCCGGAAATAGTTTTGGAAGGTGATCGTAGCCAGGGTTTGAGATTCTCTTTCAATTTTGACGTTTTCTTTAGCCTCAATTGCCTGGTGCAGACCTTCGCTGTACCTGCGGCCAAACATCAGGCGGCCGGTAAATTCGTCGACGATTATCACCTGACCGTCCTTGACAACATAATCTCGGTCTTTTTTAAATAAGGTATGGGCTTTAAGAGCTTGGTTCACATGATGGGCCAACTCATTGTGCAAGTCGTCAAAGAGATTATCCACACCGAGCATGGTTTCGACCCGGGCTATCCCATTTTCTGTCAGTGTAACCACCTTGTCTTTTTCATTGACATGGTAATCCTGTTCAGGCTTTAACCGAGGGATTATTTTAGAAACCCGGTAGTAAAGCTCAGTAGGTTTATCCGAAGGCCCGGATATTATAAGCGGAGTACGGGCCTCGTCGATCAAAATCGAATCCACTTCGTCAACAATGGCATAATTCAACTCTCTTTGGACCATGGACTGGGGCTGAACCGCCATGTTATCTCTTAAATAGTCAAAGCCAAATTCATTATTGGTACCATAGGTAATATCGGCCTGATAGCTCTCCCGGCGCTGTTCAGCCGACAGACCGTGGACAATCAAACCAACCGACATACCCAGATAATTATACACCTGACCCATCCACTCAGAGTCCCTTTTAGCTAAATAGTCGTTAACGGTAACGACATGGACTCCCTGTCCACTTAAAGCATTCAAGTAAGAGGGCAAAGTAGCAACCAAAGTCTTACCTTCCCCGGTTTTCATCTCAGCTATCCGGCCTTCGTGCAAAACCATGCCTCCAATTAGCTGAACATCGTAATGTCTTAAACCGATTACTCTGAAAGCAGCTTCGCGCACGACAGCAAAAGCTTCCGGTAGCAAATCGTCCAGAGTTTCGCCATTAGCCAGCCTTTCTTTAAATTCCTCCGTTTTGGCCTTTAGCTGATGATCGGACATTTTCTGCATCTCGGGCTCGTAGCCGTTTATGATTTCAACTCTTTTTTGATATTTTTTTATTTCACGCGAATTATTATCGAATAATTTTTTTAAACAACCCATTATGGTCCACCTTTCAAACTTAATCTAGCAAACTAATAGAGATCAAAATCCAGGCTGTTTTGCCTATCTTTATATTTTAACATTGTACATCTTAAGGTTCAAATAAAACAAGCTAACCCCGTGGCATTTTTCAACCACGGGGTTTTTCCCTTAAGATTTTCCCTTACTATAGGTATATAGGCTTCAGTACCCTAGTTCGATCTCCTTATAGTTCCGGCTCAAGTAAACCATAGCCTCCGTGTTTCCGACGGTAAACCACGTTCATTTGCTCGGTTTCGCAGTTCATAAAGACATAAAAACTGTGTCCAATTAGGTTCATCTGCATTACCGCTTCATCTACTGACATAAATTTGGCCGGGAACTTTTTGGTCTTAACGATGGTGTCGCTTTCGGTTGGATCATCGCGTTCTATCTCGGGCATGAAACTGGGTTCATCTTTGACTGCTTTGACTCTTTTCTTTCCAATCCGTTTACGGTATTTTTCCATCTGACGTTCGAGCTTATCGACCACCAAGTCGATCGAAGAATACATATCGTCTGTTTCTTCTTCACCCCTTAAGATAAATCCGTTTAGCGGGGCAGTTACTTCCACCCTCTGACGTTCTTTCTCTACACTCAGGGTTACTTGGACATCGGTAAAATCGTCGGAGAATTTTTGCAGCTTGCTAACACGTTTTATTGCATATTCTTTCAGAGCATCCGTTACTTTAATCTGTTTGCCGCGTACGTTGACGTTCATAGCCTCAACCCCTTTCGTCAAAGTATTATATCGTCAGATATTATATTGTATATTCACCCTAATCTTTTAAATTCCTTCCACATATTGTTTAAAAATATAGTACCTCATTTTAGTGAATAAAGCAAAACTCTACAATAACTGTTTAGGACTTTTTTCATCCTGTCAGATAGTTTAGCTTTTTGTAAAAGTACAAGACAATAAAGTTATGCACAATTGCCTGTGGATATTGTGGATATCTTATTTCTTTTACAGTAAAAATTATGCTTTGCAATGTGGATAATCTTGTGGGCATATCTTAGAAAAATGTCCAAGCTTGTCAAAAATAATTCTTTAGTCCTACATCTTTTGTGCTAATAAGACATACTTTACTTAAAAACCAAAAATTTTTCTAAGATTCACCTTTGTTTTCTATACCGGCTGCCAAACAGACAGCGTAAACATGTGTAGCACCATTTTTCTTTAAAACAGTCGCACATTCGCTGATAGTTGCCCCGGTCGTAATGACATCATCCACTAGCCAAATAGTCTTTTCCTTTACATCTATTCCCGGCTGTAACGCAAAGGCCCCTCGGAGGTTATGCAGACGCTCCGCACGGCCCAAGGCTGTCTGAGGGCTTGTTGCCCTTACTCGCCCAAGGGTTTGTTCACATTTATGGCCAAGCTTTCTACTTATAACGGACGCCAACACTTCTGCTTGATTAAAACCCCTTTCCGCCTGTCTGTTCGGATGTAAAGGGACGTAGGTGATTAGATCGGCTACAGGCAAGTCCCGGATTAGCCAGGGAATTAAAATTTCAGCCAGCTCGAGCAACAAATATGGCTGACTCTGGAATTTTACCCTATGGATAAAATTTTTCCACTCACCACCGTAGTAGCCTAAGGTGAGTACTTTTGTCAAATTTTGAGGCCCTCTACCTTCTTGACAATCCTGACAACGATCGATATCAACATCCTTTGTTAAAAGCTTACCACAGGCTGAACAGCGTCTTAACTCTGGGCGAAAGTATTCCAGCCGACATTCCGAACAAACAGCATCAGCACCGGATTTGCCGCAAAGCAGACATTCTTTGGTTTGCTCATACCAAAAATAAGCCAAAGTTTTTCTTAGCTTTGCGCTGAATGTATTCCACATATTTTTCCACCTACACCCTCCCTAGTCAAGAAGTCCTTGTTCCCAAGCCAAATTATTTTGCGCTCTAACCCAGTCCACAGCTTCTTTCATCGCTTTACTGGCCTTTGCTGCCAGAAATAAAGCCCTGCCCTCCGGGTTTTGAGCGGTACGCCCTGTTCGTCCGGCCATTTGGACCAAAGCCCTAACGTCATAAAGCTCATAGTCGGCATAGAGAACAGCTA
>JAAYSI010000056.1 GCA_012524045.1 Peptococcaceae bacterium
AAATATAAGCCGCTTTAAGATTTAAATATCTTAAAGAATTGCTAACTGCATGAAAATTTATATGTTGATTAAAAATCTTAATGATGATATATTATTATCGTGAAAAAAAATATTTTTAATATTGTAAATATTTTTTTCTATTTTAGCTCCTACCTGGAACAGGAGACCTAGTTGACTTGTTAATAGGAAGAGTAGTAAAAACTAAAATTCTTAAAGGAGGGAATTAAATGGATAAGGATACCTACAATGCTTTATTAGAAAGAATTGATCAGGCTATCGAGAATGGCAGAAAAGAATTTTTAGATATTTTCTTAGATTCAATCCGTTATAAAACGGTAAATCCTCCTGGGGATGAATTAGAATTTGCTAAATTTCTCACAGAGAAATTAGCTCAGGAAGGAGTAGAAGTTGAGCTTCAGGAGGTTCGGCCGGGAAGACCTAATGCTTTAGGTTATGTTCGTTTTGGCCAAGGAGGTAAAAAGCTTCTATTTAACAGTCATATGGATACGGTTCCTGCTGGAGCTGCTAACTGGGAGACAGATCCTTTTGAGCCGGTTATCAAGGATGGGCTGGTATATGGTCGAGGAGTCGCAGATGATAAAGGTGGATTAATTTCGATGTTAATCGCTTGTATCGTTCTGCAAAGACTAAAGCCCGAAATAAATGGGGAAATCATCTTTTGCGGAGCAATGGGTGAAGAGACCGGTGGTATAGGTACGGAATATTGGGTTAATTCCGGTAGACGGGTAGATGCAGCGGTCATCGGCGAACCCAGCAAAATGGAATTAGTCATAGCTCATAGGGGGGCTTATCGTCCGTCTATCTATTTCTATGGCAAGACTGCTCATTCCAGTGAGCCCAGCCAAGGGGAAAATGCTATTTATTACGCCAGCAACTTTGTGCAAGGGATACAAGAACTGGAAGAAAGACTGAAAAACAAGGAACACTACTTAACCGGTTATCCTACAATAGCACTCACGATTTTTAACGGTGGAGTCAAAGTAAATGTTATTCCGGATAAAGTCGAAGTTGCTATGGATAGAAGGATTAGCCCCGGGGAGAAAGTAGAAGAAGCGAAAAAAGAAATAGAAGACCTGTTGAAAGAATTAGCTGAACAGGGCAAAATCGGACGTTATGAATTTGGTCCCTGTATTGATAATAAAGGTGCAGGCATAGTTGCCGAAGATGAAGCTATCGTCAAACATATGCAGAAGGTTTTAAAAAGAAGAGGCTATGATGATAAGTTAGTTGGGATGAGAGCCACAACAGATATGTATTTACTAACGGACGCAGGGATTCCGACTATTATCTTTGGCCCTGGCGACATGGCTCAAGCCCATCGACCAAATGAACATTTCCCACTCGAAGAACTATACGAAGCAGCAAAAATATATGCAGAATTAGCGGTTAATTTCTTTTTGGATTAATCTGTAGCAAAAAAAGGAACAAAATTCGTAGAAAGGAGGGGGAACTAGATGGATAAGTTTGTTAAATTTATAGCAAGATTCAGTGCTGCTGTATCTACTATCTGTATTGCTGCTCTAGCCATAACTGTAGCAAGCCAAGTGTTTTTTAGAAAGGTACTTAACCAATCCCTTACCTGGACTGATGAATACGGACCATTCATGCTCGTCTGGCTCACGCTGTTTGGAGCTGTAGCGGCACTATATGATAAAAGACATTTGGCAATAACCGCTCTTGTAGAGAGGCTAAAAGGTACAGCAAAGCATGCAGTAGTGATTATTTCTAATTTATGCATACTGATTTTTGTACTTGTACTATTTTGGTATGGAATTCCAATGGTGCTTCAATTGATGAATATTAATGCCGTATCTATTCCAATACCTAAAGCTTATATCTATGCTGTGATTCCTTTTACCTCTATTTGTTGTGCAATAGTCATTATAGACGCAGTAATTAAAGAGTTTAAATTGATGCTTAGAAAGGAGGAGTAGTGGGCGCTTATTATAGCTACAATGGTTATTCTCTTCGCCCTAGGGGTACCAATTGCCTACACCTTAGGAATGACAGGTTTGGTTGCAATACTTACCGTAGGTACGATTAAATTGGAAATTGTTCCATTGATGGTATTTAACGGAGCAACAACATATACCCTAGTGGCTATTCCCTTGTTCATCTTAATGGGTCAAATCATGAATCATTCCAGTTTAGCTGTGCGTTTAATTGATTTTGCCTCAGCAATCGTCGGATTTATTCGAGGCGGCTTGGCCATGACGACAGTTATGGCGGGAATGATGATGGCGGCTATTTCCGGGTCATCGGTTGCTGACGCTGCAGCTCTGGGCTCGGTATTGATTCCCCAGATGGAAAAGCGCGGTTATGGCAAATCTTTGGCTGTATCCAGTGTTTCTGCTGCTGCAACCTTAGCTGCGATAATACCTCCCAGCACAAATCTAATCATGTATGCGGTAATAGCCGGAGTTTCTGTTACTGATGTATTTATTGCCGGTGTGATTCCTGGGGTTTGTATTGGTTTAGGGCTGATGGTTGTAATATATATATTTGCCTTAAAAATGAATTTGCCTGTAGAACAGGCATTTGCCATACCAAATATAGTTAAGCAGTTTAAAAGAGCCGGCTTATGTCTGTTATTACCCTTACTAGTAATAGGTGGTATAATATTTGGCTTTTTCACTCCGACCGAAGCAGGAGCATTTGGAGTTGTCTACGCTTTGTCCCTAGGAGTTGTAGTCTACAGAGAACTCAGTTTCAAACAACTTATTAATGCTCTAAAGGCAGCTTCAAGACAAACATCTGTAGTCTTAATTATGGTGAGCACTTCTGCTTTACTTGGTTGGTATGTTACCCAGCAGCAAATTCCCCAACAATTAGCGGAATTTATGTTAGGTATTTCCACAAATAAATATATCATTTTACTCATGGTAAATATTCTTATTCTTATTGCTGGAATGTTCTTACAGGCCGCTCCGCTGATTATCATGTTGGTGCCTATGGTTGCGCCTTTGGTTGCAGGTGTTGGTGTGAACCTTGTACAGTTCGGCGTTATTATGGGTGTGGCGCTCTGTATTGGACAAATTACTCCACCGGTAGCCAGTGTATTAATGACTACATGTGGTATTGGCGAAATAAGTATGGAAAAGACACTGAATACTCTGTTGCCTATGATTGGAGTATTGATCCTAGTATTGATCATCGCATCTGTATTACCGTCATTTAGTTTGTGGCTACCTACATTATTTGCATCTTAGTAAAACATTAGATATCTAGAATAATTTTTAAGTATGTAAAGCAAAGTTTAAAATTTATTGCTTTATAAAATAAAATGGAGGGGAATATAGTCATGAAGAAAAAAAATTCTATTGTTCCTTGTGCTGGCTCTAATTGCTGCAGTCGCCCTAACCGGTTGTGGTAGCGGAAGTAGCGAAGCCGGTACGCAAACACAAGGAAGCTCAGATGAAAAAATCGTTATCCAGCTAAACTCTTCCCAATCTAGAGGCACTCTTGCTTGGATCGGTGCTCACCGCATGCAAGAAATTATCGATGAGGAACTTGGTCCTGACAGAGTTGAGATTCAATTTTTCTCTGACGGCCAATTAGGAACAGATAGTGCTATTCTAGAGGGTATGCTTTTAGGAACCCATGACGCTTTAATTGTAGGAACTCCAATAACAGCTGTTGACTCAAAATTCTCTCTCTTTGACTTACCATTCTTGTTTACAAGTCGTGAAGAAGTAGAAGCCGTTACTAAAGGTGAGATTGCCAAAGATTAAATGCAAGCTTAGAGGAAAAAGGTTATGTGAATCTGGCTTATTGGTTTGTCGGATGGCGCCAGATATCTAATAACATAAGACCGATTTATACTCCTGAAGATTTAAAAGGTATTAAACTCCGTGTTCCTGCAAGTCCGGCACGTGAAGCTCTATTTAAAAACCTTGGGGCAAACCCGACACCCCTTTCCTTTGGAGAACTGTTTAGCGCCCTGCAACAAGGTGTTGTGGATGGACAAGAAAACCCAGTATATGTCTTAGAACAAAACTCATTTAAAGATGTTCAGAAATACCTGTCCAAAACTAACCATGTGGTAAGCTTGTACCAGATTGTATTCTCTAAATCTAAATGGGACAGCTATCCGCAGGATGTCCAAGATGCCCTTAGAAAAGCTGCTTTGCAAGTAGCTGATGAATCTTGGCAAATTACGGAAGATCTTGAAGCCGAAGTTTATGAAAAAATTAAAGGCAGCGTGGAAATAAATGAGGCCGACCTCGATTCTTTCAAAGATGCAGCAATGCCAATTTATGAACTCCCGGATTTTGTTGATTCCATCGGCGAAGATCTAATAAATGATGTTCTGGTTACATTAGGTAGAAAGTAAGAAACATTAAATCCAAAGTTTGCTCATACTAATAATTTCTATACAGGGCTGTTGTTCAACGAAGTATATTCGTTGGACAACAGCCCTTCCTTTATCAGAAAACCGATGCAGCAGCGAGTAATTGCTTGGTAAAGGGATGTTTGGGATTGCTAGTGACTTCCCAGGCTAGGCCTTGCTCTACTATTTCACCGTTTTGAATTACTAAGATTCGATCGGCGATTTTCCGGGCCAAAGCAATATCGTGAGTAATAAACAACATTCCCAAACCTCGCTGTTCTTGTAGTCCCATCAACAATTTAATAATCTTGGCTTGGACCAGCGCATCCAAAGCTGAGGTGGGCTCGTCGGCAATTAATAGCTTGGGTTCTAAAATCAAAGCCCGCGCAATGGCTACCCTTTGTAGTTCCCCGCCACTTAAGCTTGAAGGGTAGCTGTGTAGAAAGCGGTCTTCGGTAGGCAGTCCCACATCAGCCAAAGCTTGAATAGCTTTGGCGTTTTTTTCTTCCTGGGTACCGATTTTTTGGATAAGTAAGGGTTCCTGAATTATTTCTTTAATGGTTAGTCTTGGGCTTACCGCATCGTAAGGGTTTTGGAAGATGAGCTGCACTTTTTGCAGAAATTCCTGACTACGCGGGAAAGGTGTTTTTTGTTCCTCATAAAGAATGTTTCCTTGGTCGGGCTTTTCTAAGCCCATTATTAATTTGGCTATGGTTGACTTCCCGGAACCGCTTTGCCCGACCAGCGCCACCGTCTCTCCTTCAAAGACCATAAAACTGACTTCCCGAAGAGAAAATTCCGGGCCATAGCTTTTACTGAGACGATGGACCACCAAATAAGGTACGATTCCTCCACGATGACAAGCAACCTTCGAGGAGCCGTTTTGGCCGAAAAAATCCAACTCTTCCTTGGCATTTGCCGAGAGCACAGTGAGCTTAAATTCTAACACCGGAGGGGCTGTGGTCTGACAAATCGGTAAAGCCTGGGTGCATCGGGGGAAAAATACACATCCTTCAGCAGGCTCTTTAAGGTTAAGATTTATGGATTGGATATCCTTGGAGCTATGCATATGGGGGTAAGAACGCAGCAGCGCTCTCATATAAGGATGGTGGGGAGTTTGGAGCACCTTATCGGTAGGACCTTCTTCCAGGATCTTCCCTTTATACAGTACAGCCGTCCGCTTACTGAGAGCCGAGGCGACAGAGAGGTCATGGGTGATTAATAGGACCGCACAATCTTTGGTAATACGGGACAGGAGCTGGACTAGTTCTTGACGGGTAATTGGGTCTAGGGAAGCTGTGGGTTCGTCCAGGATTAGCACTTCCGGCTTATTGATTAGGGCCATGGCAATAAGAGCCCTTTGTAATTCTCCGCCGCTGAGTTGATGGGGATAGTGGTTGATTTTTGCCGACGGGAACGCTACTTTGTCAAGCATTATTCGGGCCTGTTCCCGGGCCTGTCGGCGAGTCCCCAAATGATGGGAGCTATAAGGCTCACTGACTTGTTCCCAAATGGTTAGGACTGGATTCAAGGTATTGCTCACATTTTGAAAGACAAAGGAAATCTTGCTCCAGCGCAGCTCTTGGAGCTCCTCTGCGGAAAGGTGTAAAATATCCTTACCTTGAAAAATAATCTGCCCTTGGGTTTGGACCTTTGCTTGGTTAGCTGGCTCAGATTCTCGCCCTATTAAGCCTCCTATGCTCAGCCCCAGGGAAGTCTTGCCGGCACCGGATTCGCCGACCAGCGCCAAAGTTTCTCCCTTATTGACTACTAAATCGATTCCTCTTAAGACCTTTTTCTTACCATAGCTTAAATGGTAGTTATTGATCTGTAGCAATTTTGCTTCTCCTTTCAGAGTTCGAGATAAAGGTTTCTTCTAAGCCACGGCCAATCAAAGTCAGGGATATTAGGCTTAAAGACAATGCCCCGGCAGTCGGTAGAAGCCACCATCTCCAAACATCTAAATAGAAAAAATTTAAAGACTGGTTAATCATAGTTCCCCAACTGATGACATTTGGATCTACTATTCCGAGAAAGCCCAGGGCCGCTTCCATAAAAATGGCTCTTCTTGCTCCTTGCAAAAAAATACTTAAGACGAGCGGTATAAGCTCGGGAAGAATATGCCGGAAAAAGATATAGGCTAGATTAGCACCGAAAAGTATGGCCGCATAAACATGAGTTCTTTCTTTGAGGCTTAGCACTTGGGCTCGGATCACTCTGGCGCCTCCCAACCAAGTCAACAGGGAGATAAGAATAATCTCCAGGCCGAGACTGGGTTTGAGATAGGCCGAAACTAAAATAATAATGAAAATATTAGGAATGACCAAGATAATATCTATCATTCGCATGATAAAGGTATCAAGACGGCCGCCGACTAAAGCAGCCAGTACTCCAAAGCCAACTGCCAAACAGGTCGAGAGAATTCCAACCCCAACAGCCACTTTTAAGGAGTTTTGTCCGCCGAGTAAGAGCCCGGCCAAAATGTCTTGACCGACATCATTAGTTCCTAATAAGTACTCTTTATTGGGAGGGGTAAAGATATTCAGACTGGTTTGGTAGGGGTCACCCTTAAGGAGCCAAGGAAGAATAAGAAAAGAAGCTGCCAGGATAATAGCCAGGCAGCCCCCTAGGATGATTTCTTTGGAGGCTAAGAAGGAGGCTAAGAATTCTTTTTTAGCTTGATAGTCCACCATTTGCTACTCCTTTCTTATCCGAGGATCAATTTTGCTAGCGAGGATATCTGTTGCAAGATTGGCTAAGATAACCGTCAGCGCAATAACCAAGAGTATTCCTTGTAGTAACGGATAATCCCTTTGGGCGATGGCCTGATGAATTAGGGAACCCATACCCGGATAGGAAAAAACTATTTCAATGAACAGACTTCCGGCCAAGGCACTACCGACCGATACCCCCAGGCTGGCGCTAATTGGCAGCAGGGAATTGCGTCCCACATGTTTATAACGAATTTGAAGGGGTTTTAGCCCTTTAGCGGCAGCTGTTCGGACGTAGGGATAGGATAAATTGCCCAGCACCGAGGCTCGGGTGAGAAGGTAGCTTCTGGGGACCTGAGCTAAGGTCAGCGCAAGGAGGGGTAAGAATAAGTGTTTGAAAACATCCAGTAGGTAGGCAGTTCCTGTAAAGCCACTATAGGGGGTGACCGCTCCACCTAAAGGAAACCAGCCCAATTGGACTGCAAAGAATAATAAGAGAAGGATTCCAATCAAAAAATTAGGCAGAGCGCTTAAACCGACCACTGTCAATAGTATCCAGCGGTCAGCTCTTGTTCCGCGGCGCCAACCAGATTCGATGCCTAGGATAAGCCCAATAAGGGTGGATAAAATAAGAGCACTGCCTACCAGTAGCAGAGTCCAGGGCAGTACCTTGCTTATCACTGTCCGAACCGGTTGATTTAAGGCATAGGAATATCCTAAATCCCCTTTCGCTAAGGTTAGGAGATAAACTTTAAATTGGGCGATAAGGGACTTATCCAAATTCATTTTGGCTCTAAGTTCTTCTTTGGCTGCTTCACTTAAGCTCAGCGCAGCTTCTTCGCCATAGATTGCCATGAAAGGATCTCCGGGTAGTAGGCGGGGAAGCAAGAAATTCAAAATAAGGATGAAGCCCAGAGCGGCCAAATAGGTGATTATTTTTTTCTTTCTCATGTTTCAGTCCTTCGGCTCTTTAGTTCTCGCTAAAGCTCTTTAGCTCTCGATAAAGCTGAGTTTGTTAAGAGGCAGAGGAATTCCACCGGCAATTCCACCTTTGGTATAAAAAAGTGGCACTTGCCCGTTATGGGCCCAAAAGGCTTGGGGATAGTATAAGGTCAAAGCAGCTACTTCTTCGGCTAAAATGGTCTGGATTTCGTCAACAAGCTCTTTGCGCGCCTCTTCCTCCATTATTGTAGCTTGCTGCTGAATTAAGCTGACGAGCTCCCGGTTGGCCTGAAAACGGGCACTGTTAAAAGCTTCGTCTAAGAAAAATCTATTAAGCAGTTCAGGATCACCGCCTAAACCTCCGTGAGAGTTGAGGGCCAGGTCAAAATCCCAAGCTAAGATGCGAGCATCTCTGGATTGGGTTTCGACGCTTTTGATTTCGATTGCAATCCCTACTTTGGCCAATTGCTCCTTAATAATTTCTGCGGCCCGGATTAGATTAGCGTCACATAATAAGCCGAGCTGGAGTTGCTTATTATCTTTGAACCAGTAAGCACTTTCCGTTGAGGGATCTCGTTGGTAACCCAATTTGGTGAGAATTTCTGCGGTTTTTTGGGGGTCATATTCATACTGTTCGACATTGGGATTATACCAAAAACTATCGGGTGTATAGAGCCAGGGATGGCCCGCCAGGCCAAATCCCCTTACAGCCTTGGCTACTAATTCTTCCCTGTCAAGGGCATAGGCTAGGGCCTGCCGGAACTCTTTGTTATTCAAAGGATCTTGACGATGGTTGAACATGAGTTTGACATTGCTGGAGCCTGTTTCCGTTAATACTTGTAAGGTGGTATTCAGCTGTTCGGCCATTTCCGGCTGGATAGCGGCAGCCTGAACCTCTCCCTTTTGTAAGGCGGCCACTGTCATTTGGGGATTTAGCTTAATGAATTTCAACTGATCCACTCGGACTTGGCCGTTATAGTAATTTTCATTGGCCTGGTATAAATAAGTACCATGTTCTTTATTATAATCTACATATTTAAAAGGACCGCTGCCTATTGCAGCTTCAGGCTCGGTGAATTTCTCAGGTTCGGTAACGTTTTGCCAGATATGTTTAGGAATAATCGGCAGTGTTCCGGCCACATTGGCTAAAAAAGGAGCATATTCGGTCTTTAATTTGATTTCAATTTGGTTATTTTCTTTGGCTTCAATATTTTCTATATAACTTAAATCCACCCAGGGATATGTATGCTCTTGCATATATTCCCAGGTAAATATCACATCATCGACGGTGAGCTTTTGCCCGTCATGCCAAAAAACATCATCCCTTAAAGTAAAGATATAGCTTTTGTTTTCTTGGTCATATTGCCATTCAGAAGCCAAGGCAGGAACAAAGCCCTGTTCATCCTTCCAGATGAGTGTATCAAAAATAAAACTCATTCTTAGATAGCCCGGGCCTCTTTGGTAATGCCCCCAGGGGCTGGGGAATCCCCAATCACCGTTAGAGTCGGCAACGGTATATACCACATAGTCATCCTTTTGCCCGGTTGTCTTATCAGAGGCTTGCTTCTGACTGCAACCGCCAAGCAAAAGACTTAGACCTAAGAATAGCGCCACGGCTAGAAGGAATGATTTTTTCCTCATATTATTCTACTCCCCTCACAAAGTCAGAGCTCTCCACTGACTCCTAATTTTACCAACCTCTCGTATATTCCTGAAAACAGTCGGAACATACTATTTGGCCATCCTTTACTCTGGCTTTTCCTTCGGAAAATGGTTCCTGACAAGCAGAGCAAATGATGGTCTGAAAGAGACGGGCTTTCGGCACTTGCGGCATTGGGACTTCTTTTTCTTCGATTATTGTTTCTGGAGGTAAGGTTAGATATTGCTGGACTCTTTCTTTTTGGATCTTGGCCCATTCCTGCCAATCGTCTTTTGTGGCAAGGTCACTGTCTATTTTCTCCCGGACTGCCCGAAAATGGTCATCTTCAGGTAAAACATTATCCTTTTTGATAAGGCGAACTGCTTGCCCTGTTTTCCGATTGGCTAAAGTCAGAGCCATTTTACCTGCATCCTTATAAATCAAGTTACCTTTGCCAAGGGTACAACCGGTCAAGACCTGAACAGCATCCACCCCACAAGCATCCGTTTCCACAATAGCCACAAGTTCCTCATCCTCAGCTTTCTCCACCCCGAGTAGCTCTAAAGCGCGGAGAGCTTGCCGATAGCCAATTGCCAGGCCGAGGCATTCATGTCCATGAAAATCTACACATAGCTCCCAACTTCTTTTCCCTTTACACATGCTTGATCAGTCCTTTATTCCCATTTTTAAAAACCGTTACCATATAAAATAACAAATAATGTTTGCTTTAACAATCCTGGGTGGGGGGAGTAATAAGAGAAATAAAAAGGGTACCCCTACTAAGGAGTACCCTTATTTAACGGTGGGTTGTTACCGGATTAACTGTTTTACTGGATTAACTGGCTCAATGCACTTATGAGCTTTTTGAGTTCTTCACCGTAGCGGCCATAATCAGCCCAGCGACCTTCGCGGGCGGCTTGTTCTTGATTGACAATGGTCTCATCGATCTTGGCCACAAGCTCTTGTAAGCTTAAGCCGGTGATATCAGCCGGTAGACCTGGGGTGGTTGGACTTTCGGGTTGTTCCTCTGTACCGGGAGCCTCAGGTCCGCCAGGTTCCTCTTTCAGTTTGCCGAAGAGTTTGGTCAGAGCTTCTTCCAAGGTGCTTTCCATGACCAGAGTATTGTTGTAGTAAAGGATTACCCGGCGCAGTTCGGGGATACTGCCGCTTTCGGATAGAATAAATAGAGGTTCGACGTAGAGAATTTTATTTTCAATTGGAATGGTAAGCAGGTTTCCACGGATGACGTTTGAGCCGCTTTGGCTCCAAAGGGTAAGTTGTTGCGAAATCACCGGATCTTGGTCGATGTAGGCGTCTACTTGGTTCGGGCCTTCAATCAGTTGGCCGCGGGGGAAATTAAACAGCAGTAATTTGCCGTAATTATCGCTGTCGTTGCTGGCGGCGAGCCAACCAACCATATTGTTCCGGTTATAGGGTGTAAAGGGTATTTTCAGGATGAATTCAGCTCGGTCGCGGCCTGGGAGTTGCATGGTAACATAGTATGGTTCGACTTCAATCTCATTACCGCTGTATTTTTCAACCGCAATTTCCCAGACGTTTTCGCGGTTGTAAAAATCACGTGGATTAGTCATATGGTAATTCCTAAGCATATCGGATTGAGCTTTAAAATAATCTACCGGGTAGCGGATATGGGCTTCGAGACTGGTGGGCATTTCCGAGCGATCCTTAATAAGTCCCGGGAAAATACCGTCCCAAGCCTGAATAAGGGGATCATCCGGCTCAAAATTATAAATATCAACACTGCCATTGTAGGCATCCACGACAATTTTTACCGAATTGCGGATATAATTAGCCCGTCCATAGGGTTGAGCGTATGGATAATAACTGGTAGTGGTGTAGCCGTCCACCATCCAGTAAATTTTACCGTCAGCGATGACTGGATAAGGGTTGCTGTCCAGAGCGATGAACGGAGCTACTTTCTTTATACGCTCAACAATATTGCGGTGATAGAGGATGCGGCTTTCGGAGGTGATTTCATCCGAAAAGATCAGGATAGGTTTGCCATATTTAATCGCAAACATCAACCGTCGGAACGGATTTAATTGCACGCCGTCCTCCCCTTTATAGCGGGCGATCTCTCCCTCAGTCGGGCCTTCGGCGGTCGAAGCAAATTCCCCGTTAGTGGTGCCGACCACGACAAATTCGTTGGTTAATTCTCCAAAATAGATTTCAGGTTGGGTCAGCGGAATTTCAATCTCGCTTTTAACCGGAATATCTCGGAGGTAGTAGGTTGGGTGTCCGTTAAATGTGATCTTATTGACCGGAGACATAACCACGCCGTAGCCGTGGGTATATTTGAAATGGCGGTTGACTAAAGTCTGAGCTTGATCAGGAAGTGAATCGACATTCAGTTCCCGTACGGAGAGCATGACTTGACTGGAAACGCCGCCTATCTGATAACGGTCGATATCCACGTCTTTAAACTCATAATACAAACGTAATGATTGGTGCTGGTGATAATGCTGTTTTAACGGCCTATAGTCCAGCAGGCGGATGTTTTCAATCGTAGCTTTATTCCGCTCAAGGACTTCAGGTGAAATTGGACTGGTTTCAATGGGATATTCCACTTCTTCGATTTTATTTAAGCCGTAGGCTCCTCTGGTGGCTTGGATATGGTGATTCAAGTATGGGGTTTCACGTTCCAATTGGTTCGGGCTGACCACAAACTGTTCGACAAGCCCGGCTACCAGTCCGCCGGCAACGGCCACAACCAGAAGTAAAGCTGGGGAGACTAGCAGTTTTAATCTTTTTAAACGGATATTAACCAGCATAATAACCAAAAAGATTACGGCTAGAATCCTTTCAATCTTCAACAAGGGTAAAGTAATGTTTACGCCGGTATAGCCGGCTCCGTGGAGGACCGACGAGGGTGTCACCAATAAATTGGCCATCGCCAGGCCACGAGTCAGCACAAACCAGAGCAGGAAAGCTGCCAGTAAGGCTGAGAAGTGGGCTATGGCTTTAGGGGCGAGCTGGGTTCTAAGGCCGGCAAAATTGATGGCACTGCCGATTATGTAACCTATTAAAACAACGGTAACTGTTAGGGACAGCAGGCTGAGGAAGGCAGCGCTGAGTACCGAATACAGCGGGTAGCTGAAAAAATAGTAGCTTAAGTCATGGCCTAAGATTGGATCAGCCTGGCCAACCGGTGAGGAGTTTAATAGCAGCAGAAGCTTGTCCCACATCTGCGGCAGTACCCCGACCCAAAAAATTGATATTAAAAAGGCCAGTAAAACCAAAACCTTCTTGCTTAAGTTGAATTCCTGTTGAATAACTTCAATCCCGGCTACGACCCTTGGCCGCCGTTTGAGCTTAAATTGGTCAGCCATGGGCAAGAGATTGGCCAGCAGAAAAGCAAAGCCCAATAACCATAGGACCAGTTTCAAACCGAGCTCACTAAGCAGTGGTTTGAGAAAAACTTGCGTTACACCAAGACTTTGATACCAGAGATAGTCGGTATAATAAGCAATAAGTAGACCGACAACAATTAAGAAAGCAAGTATAAGAATCAGAAATTTATATCTTTTTAAGAAATTTAACATTTGCTCCCTCCTTAAAATTTAAGCTTATGAATTTTGATAACTCCGACTTTAACCAGAGCTTGATATAGGATGCAGATGACCGGGAACAGGAAAACTCCAAGGACACCCATGACTTTAAAGCCTACCCAAATGCTAATCAGAGTGGTCAAAGCCCCGAGCCCGATTCTTTCGCCGAGGACTTTAGGTTCAATAGTTTTACGGACTATCGCTATAACAAAGAAGAGGACGACCAGTCCTATAGCTAGGAAGAAATTGCCTCGGAATAGAGAAATAGCAGCCCACGGCATTAAGAAAGAGCCTGTGCCGAGGATTGGTAAAATATCAACAAGAGTAATCAATAGCGCTATAAGGGCGGTGTATCTTACTTTTAGAATTAAAAGCCCAATAAAAGCCATCAGAAATGTAACTGTGCTTAAGATTACCTGGGCTTTCAGGAAACCAAAGGTAGCCCGGCGTAGATCGCTCAGTACGAACAAAACTTTGCGTTTGGTAGAATCTTTGAAGAAGGAATAAAAGCGGTTGTGGATATTTTCGAGTTGGTAAATAAACATGAACACAGCTATAAAGTAGATTAGGGTGAGGAATAACATATTGGGTATTGCTGTTGTAATGCTATAGGTGTAAGAACCGACTTTGGCCACCAGATTGATATTGCCGAGAGCGTTAATTGAGTTAGAGATCATCTGGTTGACTTGATTAGCAGTTTCAGATGGCAGGAGACTAATGGTGTCCTGAATTTGCGCCGCAAACTGCACAAACCAGCTTTGGATTTCCGGCGAGTTCGATTCGATATATCTTAGCAAACCTATCAGTTGTACATAAATTTTGTTTACTATAAGATATAAAATCAGGGCAACACTGCCAAGGAAAAGGGAAAAAGTGATAGATGTAGAGAGAGCTTTTTGCAGTTTGAGTTTCCTCATGAACCAGAGGTTTAGCGGCTCTAAAAGCAGGGCAGTTAGGTAGGCCAGGATAAAAGGTATGAAGTGAGGAAACAAGCGGTAGATAATATAGGGGATGATGATGGTCGCCGCTATTATCAAGACTGCTACAAAGACTCTTTTAGCATATTCTTTTAAAGTTAACATTTTACCAATCCTTCGCTGCAATTTAAAAAATAAAAGTGCTATTAGTCCATAATAGTATAAAGCTATTAGTTTTAATATTAAAAGAAAACTTATTATTATGCAATTAAGTTCTCGGATTTCCCGCTAAATTTCTTTTTTTAGTCAAATTTTTTTAGTAAAATAGAAGGCATAGCCCGCATTTTAATATTGCTTCCTTAATCTGGGCTTAAGAGTTTAAAAATATAAGAGAATCGAGGAGAAAAATGAGAGAATACTTCAGACTGAAAAACAGAAATAAGACCTGGCAACCAATCCTTTCAGCTTTGCTGATTTTTTGTTTGCTTTTTGGTTCACCCTTTTTGGCCGGTGCTGCTGAGAATGCTGCCTTAGCGGAAGTTAAAGAACTTATTAATGAATATTATGTGGATCCCGTTTCGGAACAGGTGTTAAGGGCTTCGTCGATCAAACAATTACTGGAGAGGCTTGATGATCCTAACACCCAATA
>JAAYSI010000057.1 GCA_012524045.1 Peptococcaceae bacterium
CCTATAGGATGCAGCATAGAGCTCGGGACTGGCTACAATGGGAACTCCTTTATAGACAATGCCGTCCAATCCCGGCCAACTGGCAATATTGGCAAATAAGCCGGCATCAGTTACCCACGATTTAAAGGCAGGCAGCCCCCAAACCGAAACCATGACTGTAAGGAGGACAAAAGGAGACCAACCGCGGATAGTCTCTTGCGCGGTAAATTTCTTAGTCACCAAAGTGACCTTTTCATCAGCAAAATGCCAAATATTTTTGGGCTTCCAGAATCTTAAGAGAATTGCAGTTGCTGCTAAGGAAGCCAGCGAAGAAACAATATCCGGTAAGTACGCCCCAAGGTAGTTCGAGGAGAGATATTGCGCTATGGCAAAAGAGAAACCGGATACCAGAATGGCCGGCATGACTTCTTTAGCTCCTTGCCAACCGGACATTAGCACCACCAAATATAAGGGAATAAGTACGGACAAAAAGGGTAACTGGCGTCCAACTGCTTGAGCGATAACGAAATCGCTCATTCCGGTGACTGCTCCGGCGGCAATGATCGGGGCTCCGATGGCACCGAAAGCGACAGGTGCCGTATTGGCAATCAGACAGATGCCGGCGGCATAAAGTGGTTTAAACCCAAGACCGATCAATATTGCTGCTGTTATCGCTACTGGAGCACCGAATCCTGCTGCTCCTTCTAAGAAAGCACCAAAGGAAAAAGCCACAAGTAGAGCTTGGATCCTACGGTCATCAGTAAGCGTGGAAATAGAGCTTTTTATTGCTTCAAAATAACCTGATTCAACAGTTAAGTTATACAGAAACACAGCAGTCAGAACAATCCAAGCAATTGGAAACAAGCCGTTGATAATTCCCAAGCCGGCGGCGGATAGCGCAGTTACAACAGGCATTTTATAGACAGTTACAGTAATTATAAATGTAATAAGTAAGGTATAAAAACCGGCAATATGGGCCTTCATTTTTTTAACTGCCAAAGCCCATAACAGAAAAACGATTGGAATTGCGACCACAATCGACGTTAAAACAAGACTGTCACCGAGAGCGACATAATTATGAATCCATTTCACTATGCGACATCACCTTTCACCTATATATTGTTTTATTTAGCCTTTTTTAGCCGGGTTAATATCTGGAAAATGATATCCCCGCTTACATTGGCCTGGTGGTATGATGGCCATACCGCCTAAGCCGCGCTTAACCTCTTAATTTGATTCTAGCCCTAAAAGATAAAGATAAGGTTTTTAAAATTTGTTATAATCCTTACTGTACAATGCTTTAAAATTGCTTGAATATTATAACCCTGTGCGAACAGGTGCCACTAATCTAAATATAGTATAAATATCTCTATATTTCTACAAATTTCGGCATTTCATTTTAATTGTGACAACAGCTTTCTTAATAACTGTTCGACCTATTGGGCTTCTAAAAGTCGAGCAGAACTCTATTAGTTTTGGTATTATGTACCTAACAAAGGGAGGGAGTTAATGTTAAACAAATTAAATCAGGTGCTTGATTACATTGAAGAACATTTAACCGCTGAGTTAACGCTTGAAAGTTTTTTTGAATCAGCCGGTATATCTGATTATCACTTTA
>JAAYSI010000058.1 GCA_012524045.1 Peptococcaceae bacterium
CCTAGAGAATAGTACTGAGTCTCTTGGCACAACACCTAGAAATATTACTGATTTATTAGGCAGTCTTTGCGATCTAACCAGTGGCAGCGGGGATAAAGGTACTCCTATCGTTCTGATTCAAGGATATTTTGATGATTATGCTGATGACTAAACCTTTGACTAAAACTTAAACAGGTGGTTGGGGCCGTTGCAAGGCGAAAAATTATGCGCTGAGCAACGGCCCCTCGTATTTTTTCGGGCTCTTTGTCAAATGTTATAGTTAGATTTTTAGTTCTAACTTTTGGAGGGCAGTACAATTTTGAAGACATCTTCTTTATTCATTTAAACTTGCCCAAATACTCCGTTCGCACAGTTTTGTCACTCCTGTATTTTGGTAAGTAGATTCTTTTTAATCTAAGAAAGTACAATTTGTGCATTACTTAGCGAGCTTTGAGCAAAGAAGCGTTGTGAACGCAGTTGCTACAGCGTTAAGCTGCATCTTGGTTTACATTAAGTGGAGTACCCGGAGGTTTAGATGCAGTAGCTGTAGCGGCAAGTGAGCAGCTTCGGCGCGTAGGGAGCGGGTAATGCACAAATGTACTTCATAAGGAGTATTCCGGCAAGCTTCGCAAAGAATATGGGATAGAACAATGGACAATAGGAAGAATACGGTATATCTATAGTGAGAACAGCTTGAAAAATGTTATAATACTGCTAGCGACCATTTTTGTAAAGGAGTGGCTTATTTGATTCGTCTCGTAGCTTCGGACTTGGATGGAACTCTTTTGAACAACGAATGGCAGATTTCGCCGCAAAATTCTGCAGCAATTCGCCAGACAGTAGCCAAAGGAGTGAAAGTGACTTTAGCTACCGGCCGGATGGCGGCTTCCACCCGTAAATATGCTGAACAGCTTGGCTTGGACGTCCCGCTAATTACTTATCACGGAGCTTTGGTGGAGCAGGCTCTGAGCGGGGAGGTTCTTTATCGGAAAGTTGTACCGGTCGAACTGGCAGCTGAACTTTTAGAAATCCTGGTGAAAAAAGGGGTCCATACTCAGTTCTTTATTAAAGATCGGGTTTTTGTCCGGAAGCATAATGCTTACTCAGAATACTATAGCCGTATGTCCGGGCTGCAAGTGGAGGAAACGGATATTTATAAACTGTTGCAAAAAGAGCCTGAGGGCTGTGAAAAAATATTATGTATAGCTGAAGAAGAGGATTTGCCGAAAATAGTTGCCGAGCTAAAAGAGATCTATGGAGACAGACTGCATTTTACATCCTCCAGTCCTAATTTTTTCGATATGCTAAATCCTGAAGTAAATAAAGGAGCTGCTTTAAAAGCGCTAGCCGAACGCTGGGAGATCAAAGCGTCTGAAGTTTTGGCCTGTGGAGACAGTCAAAATGATATAGAGATGCTCAGCTATGCCGGCATTGGTGTGGCTATGGAAAATGCTCATCCGGAGCTAAAAAAAATAGCTGACTATATAACTGCTTCCAACGAACAAGACGGGGTGGCTAAAGCCTTGGTCAAGTTTGTGTTAGGGCAGGAAGAAAGATAACTAGGAGTAAATTAGAGGTAAAGATGCGAATTTTACTAGTGGCTTTAAATGCACGCTATGTTCATACTAATTTAGCAATCCGCTATCTGCGCGCAGCGCTTCGACAGCAGTCGCCGAAGTGGGAAATAGTTCTGAAAGAGTTCTCCATCAATGACCATTTGGAAAAGGTTGCTGCCGAAATCTATGAACAGAAACCTGATGTTATCGGGTTTTCTGCCTATATCTGGAATATTACTCAGATCAGGGCTCTGCTAAGACGTTTGCAGCCGGTTTTACCGGAGGCCTATTTTTTGGCCGGTGGGCCGGAAGTGTCTTTTGATCCGGTAGAAGTGCTGGAACAAAACCCACAGCTGGACGGGATAATCTGCGGCGAAGCGGAAAATAGTTTTCCGCTTCTGATTCAAGCTTGGGCAGAAGGTTCCTTACCCTGGCATGTCCCGAATCTGGTCTGGCGTTTTTCTAAACCCTTAGATCCAAAGCCTTTGGCGGGAATTATTCCTGAAGATTATCGGGGTTCATATAAGGAAGCCGGTCAGGCCTTTATTTTTTCAAATTTACCGGCGGCAGAGCCTCCGGACTTAAACAAGCTTCCGGACCCCTATACTGAGCAGGAAGATTTGCATAACAGACTGGCCTATGTGGAAACCAGCAGGGGCTGTCCTTTTAACTGTCAATTTTGTATTTCCTCAACTTTCCAAGGAATAAGGTACCTGGATCCGGAAAAATTCCGCTTGATCCTGCGCCGGTTGTTTGCTTATGGAGCAAGAACCATTAAATTTGTGGATCGAACCTTTAATGCGCGTAAGAAGCACGCTTTTCAGATACTTGATGTATTTCGCCAGGAGGCTTTACGCTTAAGGGCTCAAAGTAAGGCCGAAACATATTCGGAGTCCGGCCAACTTCCACGGGCCCATTGTGAAATGGCCGGAGAACTGCTGGATAAAGACTGGTTGGAATATCTTAAAGAATACCCGCCCGGAATGATTCAATTGGAGATCGGAGTGCAATCTACCCATCAGCCTACACTGGATGCTGTGAAGCGGCCGCAAAACTTTGCCGGCTGGCAAGACAAGGTCAGCTACCTGCAACATATTTGTAAGATACCGATTCATCTTGATTTGATAGCCGGACTGCCTTTTGAAGGTTGGCAGCAGTTTAGCAAATCCTTTGATCAGGTTTTTGCTGTTCGGCCGAATAATCTGCAGCTAGGTTTTTTGAAAGTGTTGAAAGGCTCCGGCATTTGGCAAAATAGCACCGCTTATGGTTTGGTCTATTCACCGGATCCTCCCTATACCGTGCTTAGGACCAATGAACTGACTCATGACCATATTTTGGCGCTGACCAGAATAGAAGACATCCTGGAGAAATACTACAATTCCGGCAGGTTTGTTTATAGCTTGAAGTGGCTCTTGCAGGACGAGCCTAGTCCATTTGAATTTTTCCATGCTTTCGCCGAATATTGGCAGAAACAGCACTGGTTTAAGCGGCAATGGAACCCGAAAGGGCTAATGGCTAACCTTTGGGAGTATCTAATCTCTATGGGAGCCAGTTCGCAGCAAAGAGCCATCTGGCGCGAAGTGTTGCGTTTTGATTATTACCTGCTGGAAAGGCCGGGTATGGTTCCTGTCTTTTTGCAGCCTCAAATAGAGGGCCGGACTTCAGCTTGTTGCGAAGAACTGGAAAAACAAAAAGAGCGGCTAAAAAATAATCCGCTCTTGAAGGACTTAGTACCGGGAGCCCAGGACTTGGATAGACGCCAGTGGTCCCGAGCAACTGCGGTTGAATACTTTATGGTGGATGTAACGGAAGGGCTTGAAGATAGAAACAGGCTTGCAGAAAACAACGAGCTTGCAACTGCAAGCCCGGTATGGTATTTGTTCTATTATCGAGGAGCTGAAAAACAGTTTTTTAAGCTTGATGCTTCCTTGGCTGAACAGGACTGCGATCAAAAATAAAAGATTTTACTAAAGCAAAATATTCTCTGACAAGACAGGACGGAAGAAGATAGTAGGGAGTGGGCGCCGAAATACTTCCAGTAATAAAGCCGTTTCTTTCCGCCAGCATTTTCGAACGGAACACATGAAAATCGTTAGTGACCAGATTAATTTTTAGAGGCTGCCAGGCGCCCTTTTTTTGGAGTAATTCCGATGTATAAACGAAATTTTCCATAGTGCTCGTAGCTTTATCTTCAGTCAGAATTCTCTCTTTACTTATACCGTTGGCTAACAGGAATTTTTCCATAGCCTGAGCTTCCGGGATGCTTTCCCCGGGACCTTGGCCACCGGTTACTACTACCGGCAAGTCGGGGTGTTGTTGCAAATAATTGAGACCGGCAGTTAAGCGCTTATACAGAGTCAGACTGGGTGTTTCTCCGTTCAGACCGGCGCCGAGAATCACCAGGTAGTCAGGGTCTGGGAGTTCTTTCTGATTACTGGGGAAGTAGATTAGACCGCAAAAAAGAAAAAAGGATATTAGCCAAATACTAAATAAATAGCCGCCAAGCCGGAATGCTTTTTCAAGAGGAGCCGGGAGGCGGTTATTTTTTTTCAAGCTCTGTAAAAGTCCACATAAAAAAAACCACAGACTTAAGATTCCGGAGAATGTAACACCAAAATGTTTACCCCCTGGCAAATTAGAGAGGAAAATGTAGTATAATAAGAAAAGAAAGCCCACAACAAAAAATATGCCAGGAAATAATTTTTTAAATCTTTTAAATTTTTCAAAGTTAGATTGTTTCCGCCGTTGCATTTTTCCATCCTTCTTAACTAATCTAGTATTCATAGGTAATCCAGTCTTTATTCTAATATTTGGCAAGGCAAAGGACGTAGAAATAATGATTAAAACAAGCAAATCAGCAATTAAAGCAAAAAAAAGATTTATTCAGGCCCTATTTTTGCTGTTTTGGCTAGTGCTAATAACTATCAATATAACGGGCTGCTCCTCCCCTTCTCAAGGTGTTCCGGGAGGACAAGCACCGGCCGTAGTCACGGTCTGGTATTCCCTGACCGGTCAGGCTGAGCAAGAACTACTTAATCAGTTTAGCAGAATTAATGAAGAGCGGCCAGAGGTTATTGTAAAAGGTGTGAGGATTCCCCAAAAAGAATTTGTGGAGCAAGTCTGGAACTACCAGGCCGGGGGGAAAGGGCCGGATATTATTATTGCCGATAGGCCCACCTTGTTTGCCTTGTATGAAAAAGGGGCGCTTTCTCCGGTCTTAGCCCAGGATTATGATGCATATAAATCTACTGATCAAGTTTTTTCTTTCTATGATAACCAGATTGCCGCACCGTGGCTAGTCGATGTGCCTTTATTCTATTATCGTAAAGATGTCGACCGGCAGCCGATACTTAATATTAACCAGCTTGCTTCCCAAAAATTAGTGCTGGCCGCTGAATCTTTTAACACTGAGCTATTCAGCCCCTGGTGGCTAGCTGAAGGTGGAAGCCTTGCTCCGGCGGAATCACCGGTTTTAAATACGCCAGCAAATTTGACTTTTACGCAAAAAATTCAAACTCTGAACACCGAACAGCTTTTGTCTGTATCTGCTAATGCTAAACAACAATTCAGCCACGCTGAAGTTAATTATTTAATCGCTTGGGCAAGCGACAGTCTAACTTTTGATCAAGCCAAAATTCCCTACGCAAGCACTATAAACTTTGGAACCGGGGTTAAAAGTCGGTTTTTGGTGAGCAGGTGTATGGGAATTGCCAATTCCTCGATTAAATCCACTCCGGCAATGGAGCAACCAATCCGGCTGGTCCAGGAGGAATTGTTAAAAGTAGAAGCCCAGGCGGCGTTGCATAAAGCTACAGGTTTGTTTCCTACTCGCGTTGCTTACTACGAAGATGCCGAGCAAATGAGCCTGGAAGCTCAAATAGCTTCCGCTCTGCAAAATGCTGTTTCTTATGAAGGAAACAGCCTCCAGTGGCAAATACTTGCGCTTCAGGATCAAGCCTGGCGGAGCATCTTGGCTGGGGCAGATGCGGAAAGCGCCCTAGCAGCAGCTCAACAAAAAGCATTAGAAGCACTGAGGGCAGCTAAATAAAGGTTAGGGAAAAGGAGGGAAGGTTGGTGTATTTACAAAATCTAGTGATTATTACGGGGCTTTCGGGCTCCGGCAAAACCCAGGCTCTACAGAGCTTGGAGGATATGGGCTTTTTTTGCGTTGATAACCTTCCTCCGAGTCTGATTGAAAAATTTGTGGAGCTCTGTGTTCAGTCTGAACGTAAAATTAAAAAAGCTGCGGTTGTTTGCGATTTGCGAGGCGGCGAATTTTTCTCCTCGCTAAACCAAAGCTTGCACGATTTACGAAAAGCCGGTTACCACTATGAGATATTGTTCTTGGAAGCTTCGGATGAAGTATTAGTTAACCGCTACAAAGAATCTCGTCGCAGACATCCTATCTCGCCTCAAGGTAATCTACTGGAAGGTATTCACTACGAGAGAGGGTTTTTAGCCGAACTACGGGGTAATGCCCATAAAATTATCGATACCTCTGATTTGACATCGGCCCAACTCAAAAGCAAAATTAGAGAGTTTTTTGGCGTGGAGAACGATCTGTCGAGGATGTCAATTTCATTAGTGTCCTTCGGTTTCAAATACGGGATTCCTTTGGATGCCGACATAATTATGGATGTTCGCTTTCTGCCTAATCCTTATTATATAAGTGAATTAAAAGCTTTATCGGGTAAAGATAAACAAGTTAGAGATTATGTGCTTACCAACCAGACAGCTCAGGAATTTATGAAAAAGTTTCTAGCTATGCTGGAATATGTTTTACCCCATTATTTAACTGAAGGTAAAAGTCACCTTATTATCTGCATAGGATGTACAGGAGGACAGCATCGCTCGGTCGCTATAGTGGAGAAAACCGCAGATTTTTTGCGCCGAGAGAATTATTTCTGTACTGTCTACCATAGAGATATATCGACTAACGGAAAGGATGCTCCAAAACATGAAAAAAGCCTACCTCAAAATCCTTGAAGCATTAAAATGGCTTTATCCGAACTTAGGTATCAAAAGGTACTTTCTACTTACAATTATCGGAGTCTTTCTGATAGCCGGTGGACTGGCAGTACTAAGCTATGGTGAAGCTTTGGGTTATTTGGAAACTGAATTTCGAGATATTGTCTACTTTCTGACCGGAAAAAAAGCGGTCTCGGTAGTTCCGGCCGGTATTCTGATAATAATTGGCGGCCTTGTTTTAATATATATAGGTTTTAAAAAAATGCTCAAATCATTAATTAATATCTTGCTGCCGGGCAATGAAGACAAAGTGGTTGATGTTATTTATGCCCGTTGTCAATTAAAAAGAGGGCCTAAGATTGTGGTTGTCGGCGGGGGCACAGGTCTTTCGGCTTTACTTAGAGGACTAAAAGAGTATACCAGCAATTTAACGGCTATCGTGACAGTTGGCGATGATGGCGGTAGCTCCGGTCGTTTAAGAAGAGAACTGGGAGTGCTTCCGCCTGGGGATGTGCGCAACTGTTTGGTAGCACTGGCCGAAAAAGAAGATTTAATGGAAGAACTGTTTTCTTATCGTTTTGCCAACGGTACCTTAGAGGGACACAGTCTTGGCAACTTGTTTCTGGCCGGTTTAGCCGGCAAGTATGGGGATTTTCAGAAAAGCATTGAGCATGTGGCTAAGGTTTTTGCTTTGAAAGGAGAAGTTTATCCGTCCACTTTAGCTCCGATTACTCTGAAAGCCCATTTTGAAGACGGGCGCTCGGTTAACGGGGAAACGGCGATCCGATCTACTCCGGGTAAAATTAAATATTTAAAGATTGTGCCGGCTAATTGCAAACCTTTACCGGGTGCGTTAAAAGCTATCGAAGAGGCCGACTTGATAGTGTTAGGTCCGGGAAGTTTGTATACCAGTGTTTTGCCCAACTTATTAGTTAGCGGTTTACGGGAGGAGATAGCTAAGGCTAAAGCCCCCTGTATTTATGTCTGTAATATAATGACCGAACCCGGAGAGACTGACAATTTTACAGTAGCCGATCATTTAAGAGTAATAAGGGAGCATGCCGGAAAAGATTTGATTGATGCTGTGTTGGCTGCTAAAGAACAGATACCCCAACAGGTTTTGGAACGTTATCGGGCTGAAGGGGCTGATATTGTACACGGAACGGCAGCTTCAGTCGAAAAAATGGGCGTTTCTGATTTCGAGAGTACTTTTTATACCGGAGGCGAGGTAGTCAGGCATGATCCGGACAGGCTTGCCAAAGAATTGTTGCGGTTGCTTTTCCGTCTTAAGCCTGTGAATGAAAGGATTGCCCTGATAGATTCCTATATTCTAAACAGGAAGCTA
>JAAYSI010000302.1 GCA_012524045.1 Peptococcaceae bacterium
AAGCCATAAGGCTTATTGATTTGGAAGGCTTTACGCAAGAGGAATGCGCCAAGCAGATGGATGTTGCACGCACTACTGTTCAAGGCATTTACGCTGAAGCCAGAAAAAAGATTGCCGAGTCTCTGGTAAATGGTAAGGTACTCTTGATAGAAGGTGGCGAATATAGGCTATGTGAAGGATTCGGAAATGGATGCGGACGAGGTTGTCGCAGGCACCGGCATGGTAGGCGCTTTGCAGGTAGTGATAGAGGTGACTGATAATGTATTGAAATGCGCTCAACAATATATACTAAATATATATTAATTAATAGAACGGAGGAATCTTATGAAAATAGCAATTCCAGTAGATGAAAAAAGTTTGGCGTCGAATGTATGTGTATCCTTTGGGCGGGCTCCCTATTTTCTAATTTATGATACTGAAACTAAAGAGAGTATATTTCTTGATAATGGTGCAGCAGCGAGTACTGGCGGAGCGGGAATTAGAGCTGCACAAATGATAGCAGATAATAAAGTAAATATTTTGCTAACTCCCCGCTTAGGAGAAAATGCTGCTGACGTGCTTAAATCAGCTGAAATCGAAATATATAAAACGGCAACTGCTTCAGCTAAGGATAATATTGATGCCTTTATTGCTGGAAAGCTTCTTTTGCTGAATGAAATACATTCCGGATTCCATGGACACGGAGGAAAATAATATGAAAATCGCTGTGCTAAGCGGCAAGGGCGGCACAGGAAAAACACTGGTGTCGGTTAATTTAGCTGCGGCTGCAAAAATATCAACGTATATTGACTGTGATGTTGAGGAACCAAATGGACATCTATTCTTTAAGCCCAAGGATATCATTGAAGAAGAAATATCAGTCAACATTCCAAAGGTGGATGGAAATCTATGCAGCGGATGCCGAAGGTGTGTTGAATTTTGCAAGTTTAATGCTCTTGCCTATATAAAAGATAAACTGATAGTATTTGAAGATATTTGCCATTTTTGCGGTGGATGTATCTTGCTTTGCCCTGAGAAGGCATTGACAGAGAAAGAAAAGGTTGTCGGCAGGGTGCAAAAAGGTACTTCAGAGCAGGTGACAGTATATACCGGGATATTGAATCCTGGCGAGCCTTCAGGGATACCCATAATAAAAAAGCTGCTTGATGAGAATGAGCATGAAAGAGACAAGACGGTATTTATTGACTGCCCTCCCGGAAGCGCCTGTATCGTCATGGAAAGCATCAAGGATGCAGACTACTGTATATTAGTTGCTGAGCCTACATTGTTCGGAGTTCATAACCTTAACATGGTCTATGAGCTGGTCAAGTTATTTAATAAGCCGTTCGGAGTGGTTTTAAACAAGTGTCTTGACGGCGAAAATCCGTCGGAGAAATTCTGTTTAGAGAAAAATATTCAGATTTTAAGCCGAATACCCTTTGATAATGAGCTTGGAACATTGAATTCAAATGCAGAAATTGCTGTAAGGAAAAGCAAAAGGTACCGAATGATATTTTATTTTTTATTGGAGGCTGTGAAGAAGGAGGTGCATCATGAAGCAACTTCTGATTCTTAGTGGTAAAGGTGGTACCGGAAAGACAACCATAGCAAGCGCATTTATCAAGCTATCTAAGGCTCGCGCCTATGCTGATTGTGATGTTGATGCACCTAACCTGCATCTTATAACAAAACAAAACTCCCTGCCAAAGAAAACAGACTATTATGGTTTGCCGAAAGCAGAGATCGATCCAGATCTGTGCATAGAGTGCGGACAGTGCAGGCAGAACTGCCGGTTTGACGCTATTTCCGCAGACGGGAAATACAAGGTAGATCCTTTTGCTTGTGAAGGCTGCGGGGTTTGCGAGCTTGTTTGCCCGGTCGGCGCTGTGGCTTTAAAACCTGCTGTCGCCGGTGAGCTGATGTTATATACTGATGAGGAAGGAATATTTTCTACAGCGCAGCTAAAAATGGGCAGCGGCACCTCCGGAATGTTGGTTACCGAGGTAAAGAAACAAATGAAGTCAGCAGCCGCTGGTGTGGAATATGCTATTATTGACGGTTCTCCTGGTATAGGCTGTCCGGTTATAGCGTCTTTGAGCGGTGTTGATATGGTGTTAATTGTGGCCGAACCCTCCATATCCGGAATTAGTGACATGGAGCGGATTATAAATACAGCGGCAAAATTTGGCGTAAAGACGGCGGTATGTATCAATAAATTTGACACAAATATGCAAAACACAAAAAAGATCGAAAGCTTCTGTCTAGAGCAAGGAATTAGCCTTATGGGGAGAATACCCTTTGATGCGAACGCCGTAAAGGCGATTAATAACGGACTGACAATTGTTGATATAGACTGTGCCTCAGGTGCAGCAGTGAAAGCAGTTTATAGCAAGACAATGGAACTGCTGTTTGAAGAAGGTGGTGGGCTGAGGTCATGATTATCAAAGCATTAGTTGAGAATACAGCGCTATCCAAAGACTTCGGCAGCGAACACGGACTTAGCCTTTATATAGAAGCAAACAGTCACAAAATTCTTTTTGATGTTGGCGCCAGTGAGTTATTTCTTGAAAATGCAAAGAAGCTGAATGTAGATATTTCTGATGTGGATTATCTCATTATTTCACATGGACATTATGACCACGGCGGCGGGCTAGGAGCATTTTTGCGTAAAAACACAAAAGCCGAGGTATACCTGCACCGTTTAGCTTTCGGCAAGTTTTATGCTTTACGTTCCAATGATGAACTGGAATATATTGGTCTGGATGAAGCGCTGAAGAAAAACAGTCAAATTGTCCTTACATCAGACCGCTTCTTTATCGGCATGGGGGTACATGTATTCTCAAACATTACCAGAAAGGAACCTCTGCCAAAGGCAAATAACAGTTTGTTTATGGAATATAACGGCCAAATAGTACAGGACACCTTTGCCCATGAACAAAACCTCATTATAGAGGAGGACGGAAAGACGCTTTTGGTAACAGGCTGCGCCCATAATGGTATTGTAAATATTCTTGAACACTTCCACGATTTAAAAGGACGCATGCCTGATTATGTGATCGGCGGATTTCATCTTTCCAGCCGTTCATCGGGAAGCAGTAGTGAGGAGCCTGAGATGATGGATAAAATAAGCAAGTACTTGCTGGATACAAATGCAAAATTTTATACCTGTCATTGCACAGGTATAGAACCTTATAAAAGGCTGAAAGTTATTATGGGTGATAGCATCGATTACCTGTCAGCAGGCAGTGAAATACACATATGAATTATCTGATAGCGCTAATCAAGGGAGATGAGTGCCGGTGAAAGATTTCAATACTTTTATTTTAATTTCAGTTTTTGCAATGGGAGCAATGATAGTAAACAGTTTGGGAATCTGGACTCTTTATAAAAATCGCGAATGGGCTGATAAAATTAAAGACTATTGTTTGTGTTTTTCTGCAGGAATACTCATCTCTTCACCGTTGATAATGTCTTTTCCGCAAGCAATACAAAAAACCTCCTATGCGGGATTCACTGCGCTCGCGGGATTTTTATTTATGTATTTCAGCAATAAGATCATCAAATACAAAACAAAGCAAAAAGAACTGGCCTTTGGCATAACTGCAATTGAAGGTATCTTAATTCATTCACTTATAGATGGCGTTGTATATACAGTTACTTTTAGTATCAGCACAGTAGTTGGAATTCTTACTGGAGTTGGGTTGGTTGTTCATGAGTTCGCCGAAGGAGTTATAACTTTTTCAATGTTGCTTAAAGGTGGATATAGCACAAGGAAAGCTGGGATTTATGCTTTTCTTGCAGCAGCATTAACAACTCCTATCGGTGCCTTAATAGCATATCCAATTGTTCAACATCTTAGTAACAATGTTTTAGGACATATGCTTGGATTTGTTGCTGGTGTTTTAATATACGTTTCGGCATCGCATTTATTGCCTG
>JAAYSI010000059.1 GCA_012524045.1 Peptococcaceae bacterium
AATTGGCAGGATTATATTCGAGAATTTGATTTTCCACAAACTAATGGTTTTTACTTCTTTGAAAAAGATGAAGCCACAGGTTTGAATACCGAGAACACAGCTGCCGCTGAGCCTAGTTGCCAAGTGGATCGGCCGACAACTTATAAATTGTCTAGGGTATTTCATAAATTATTCTTTATTCCTGAAAAGAATTTGTATGGCTTGATGAAAAAAGTGGCAACTGCGATAGATGGTAAAAAACTGGAAAAACCTTTTCATGGGTTGGAACATGCCTCTAAATCCTTGCTTTATAACTGCCAAGATTGTGGTGACTGCGCCTTGACTGACATCGCCTATGTCTGTCCTATGGGCGATTGTCCGAAAAATCAAAGGAACGGTCCTTGTGCGGGAAGCTACTTGGGCTGGTGTGAAGTCAATCCAGACAAACAATGTATTTGGTTTAGAGCATATCATAGATTGAAAAAATACGGTGAACAAGCCGAATTGAATTCCTATCAAGTCAGTCCATATAACTGGAAACTACAACATACGTCCTCTTGGCTCAATTTTTACTTGGGCAGGGATCATTCTGCGTCCCACTTAGACAGTGATAGGGGGTGACACTGTGGAAAGGGCTTATCTGGCGCCTGCGGAAATAGCTGCAAGATATATAGAAATAGGCTATAATAAGGCAAATCAGCCCTGGTATCGTTTGCTTTTATTGGGGATTTTAGCGGGGGCCTTTATAGCCTTTGCCGCCGAAGGTTCAAATGTAGCGATTCATACTGTTTCTTCGGTCGGTCTCGGTAAAGCTCTGGCGGGAGCACTGTTTGCCACTGGGCTTATGATGGTGGTTATAACAGGGGCAGAACTGTTCACCGGAAACACCCTAATTTTGGTATCCTGTATGGAAAAAAAGGCTAGATGGGCTGCGATGCTGAGAAATTGGGTTCTAGTATACTTAGGCAATTTTATCGGCTCCATGCTCATTGTCTTTTTCATTTTAAAATCCGGTCAATTAAATTTTTCTCAGGGTTTATTAGGCGGTTTTAGCATTAAGTTAGCAGCTTATAAAACTGGGTTGGATTTTTCTGAAGCCTTTTTTTTAGGTATAATGTGTAATTGGCTGGTCTGTTTAGCGGTCTGGATGGCTTCCGCCGCTAAGGATATTGCCGGCAAAATGCTAGCGATTTTCTTTCCGATTTGGTTATTTATTACTTCCGGTTTTGAACACTCTATTGCTAATATGTATTACATACCTATAGGGATTTTAGCTAAAAGCAATCCGGCCTGGGTCGCCGAAGCTTTAACCCTCGGAGCGACGATCGAACAGTTGAATATGCTCCACTGGGGAGGATTTTTAAAAAACATCGTTCCTGTAACCCTTGGAAATATCGTTGGCGGAAGTTTTTTTGTTGGGATGATGTATTGGCTCAGCTTTCTTTATAAAGGAAAAAATATAAAGACTCAAAATAAAAATCAAAGAAGTGGGGGAAAGACAAATGCAGCATAAAAGTGATATCGAAATCGCTCAACAAGCAACTATTTTTCCGATAACGGAAATAGCGGAAAAACTTGGGATATCTGATAATTATCTGGACTCTTACGGCAAATATAAAGCCAAAGTAGACTATAATCTGTTACAAGAGTACAAAGACAAACCCGATGGTAAACTGATCTTAGTCACAGCAATTAACCCTACACCCGCCGGCGAAGGAAAAACGACCACATCGGTAGGGCTTGGAGATGCTCTTTCCCGCTTAGGACATAAGGCGGTCATTGCTTTACGGGAGCCCTCTTTAGGTCCTGTCTTCGGAGTAAAGGGTGGGGCAGCCGGGGGTGGCTATGCTCAGGTAATCCCAATGGAAGATATCAATCTGCATTTTACCGGTGATATCCATGCTATCGGTGCTGCTAATAATCTCATCGCAGCCATGTTGGATAACAGTATTCACCAGGGCAATCCTTTCGACATCGATATCCGTAGAGTAACCTGGAAAAGATGCATTGATATGAACGATCGTCAATTAAGATTTGTAGTTAACGGCTTGGGCGGCAAAGCCAAT
>JAAYSI010000005.1 GCA_012524045.1 Peptococcaceae bacterium
CATACTCCAGATACGGGCGCCGGTAGTAAGAACAAGCGGGTACTCTTCGAGCAACTCCGGAGTTGCGCCCGGTCCAGGTGAAGGTTCTTCAAAGTAGGGTAGAGGGTCTAAGCCGGCCATTTCATAAAAGGTAGAGTATAACTCTATTTTTCCGGTGGCAGTATTGAATCCAGGCTCACCATCTTCTCTGAACATTCCTTTTTCATAGCGTCTATAACTAAAGGGCAGATACAGCGGTGCTTTTTCTTGAAGTTCATTAAAAGTCATCCCCGTTTGTCTTAACATATGGCTGTACATATCCTGAACATTATCCCAGGGCCAAGCTTCTGGGTTAAAACGTTTTCCTAATTCGAGGTTGATTTGCATATCTGATTTACACTCGCCGATTTGAGTTACTTTATTGATAACCTCTCCGCGTTGACAGCCGTCACCGACGCGAATTCCATCACGTTCAGGGAAAGTTGCCGCAGGTAAGACCACATCGGCTACAGCCATAATTGTGGGAGTCATGAAAATATCAACGCAAACGATAAATTCCAGCCCCATAAGGCCACGATAAAGCAGTTTAGGATCAGCGCCCATACAAGCTAGAGCGTTGCTGGTCTGAATCCAAGCACCATACATTTTGTAGGGTTTTTCCGTTATCAGAGTCTCGACCAGTGTGTCAGGATGAGCTGCCTGGAAACCGTAATGTAATAAAGCATATTTGTCTAGACCGATTCGCTTAGCTTTTTGTTCCTCGCTAATCAATTCTCTGCCCCAACCACCGGCATAGTTGAGAATTTCAGGAGGAGCTATGATTCCTCCGGGAACATCAACATTACCGGTAATTTGGAACAGGGCGGCAATTGCCTGACCGGCTGGAAGTGCTTCTTTTGTCATATCTACAGCAACACCCCATTGCATGGTTGCAGGTTTGCTATTAGCTAGAATACGGGCAGCATTCCGGATTTTTTCTGCCGGTACCCAAGTTATTTCGGCAACTTTATCCACAGGGTATTCTTGAACCCTTTCTTTTAACTCTTCAAATCCATAAGTCCATTTTTCTACGAATTCCTTGTCATAAAGCTCTTCATTTATAATTACATTAAGCATGCCAAGTGCTAAAGCAGCATCTGTTCCGGGACGAACCCGTAAATGTTCTACAGCTCGGGCAGAGAGCCAGGTGACTTTGGGGTCAATCATAACAATCTTCATCCCACGCTTCATCAGGTCGATAACCCAATGCCCATAGAAGCCATCGGAGTTGGAGGTTAATGGATAGTTGCCCCAGATAAACATAGTTTCAGGTACCTTATATTCAGGGTTATCATAACGATCAGCAAATTGTTGCGAGCAGTCGGCTACCCAAAATGCTCCTGTAGTCGCAATAAATCCGGCAACCCGTGGAAGGTAACAAGCTCCACCCGAGAGGAAAATTGTATAGTTTGGTGACCCAAAGGACCATGCCAATCTTGTAATATACGCTGCGATGTCGCGGCCTGTACCTTGGGCAAATAAAACAGTTTCTGCGCCGTGCTCGGCTTTAATTTTATTAAACTTTTCTTCGATTAAGTCGTAAGCTTCATCCCAAGTAATTCTTTCCCATTTGTTTTTTCCCCGATCTTTGGGATCGCGCTTCATAGGATACATTAAACGATCTTTGTGATTGGTTACCTCCGGTACGCCAAGGCAGCGAACACAGAGCCGACCATTCGAATAAGGATTTTCCGGATCTCCTTCAACTTTTACAAGCTTACCGTTCTTGTCAGTGTACAGTAAAACCCCACAACCGATGTGGCAACCTGGCCCTGACCAGGCACTCCCCCTTGTGACCGTTAACTCACCTTCCTGATAGCGGAAAGGTTTTTCATGTGGTACCAGAGTGTAGCCTTTGTTTTCCATGAAGTCGACCATCCTTTCTTTCTGATTCTTGTTTTCTTCCTCTAGGCGTTTAGATAAACGCGGAAGAACCGTAGCGCTAGGTTCGGTAATCTTTAAATGCAAGTAATATGCCAATTAATTAAAAGCAAAGATTCTCTGCCTTCCAGGGATCCTTTGTGAAATAATGCTCAGGGTTTTTCCCAAATAATTACTAATCTTCCCAATTTGGTAAGTAGCTCCTACTATAGGCATGCCAAGATTTTATTTTCATAGAGGACAACTTATAATAGGCATATATTTTGTAAGATTTCATAGGGGTTTGCACTCTATTATCTTTTCTTAGAAGGAAAGAATATCCTTGGAATGAATTTTGCAAAGCAAATTTATAGAAGATTCCTAAATAGAAAATTTCTTAAAAAATGAAGCTGTCGTTAGGAGGATATTAGTGGGGGAAAAGATTGATAAGATTAATAAACAAATTGAAGAAGGGGAATTAGTTATTACTGATGTTGAGATTCTTAAGGAGGAAACACCGAACCAACGCAATGAAACTGCAGATGCCGTAACAGCCCCGACAATGGCCACACTCATGAGAATAAAAAGCCAAGAGTATATGGAACAAAAAAAGAAAACCGAGGAGTGATAAACAATCGATTACTATTCTTCGCTAAAAAGTTCCTCGGATCTTAAGTATTTTACTGTTCAGGAAAAGGAAACACTTTTGAGAATTGGGGTTGACAGGGAAAGCTATACGGAAGATTTAACTTCATTTTGCAGGAAGAAGGTATTAGCTTTAAGATCAGACCTTGAAAATTACATTGATAAATGCCCCCAATTTCAATCTTCTTTTCAGCCCTTAGAGGTCTTGCCTGCTTCCGCAGAAATAATCCGGTGTATGGCTAAGGCCGCACGCCTGGCTAATGTAGGCCCTATGGCTGCGGTAGCAGGGGCTATCGCCGAATTATTGGGCGAGGAGCTAAGCGGATATTGTAAGGACATAATAATAGAAAATGGGGGAGATATATACCTTAAATCCAGGACAAAACGGATAATAACGATCTTTGCCGGTAAGACACCTTTCTCTAATCAAATTGGCTTGGAGATTGACGCAAATGAATTTCCTCTGGGACTCTGTACTTCTTCAGGAACAATTGGCCAGGGTATTAGTCTGGGTAAAGCTGATGCGGTTATTATAAAAGCCAAGACTGCGTCTCTGGCAGATGCCGTTGCTACAGCAGCGGCCAACAGAATCAAATCAACCGAAGATTTAAAATTAGCTATAGAATTTGCCAATAAAATTAAGGGTGTTACCGGAGTTATAGCTATTAAGGATAGTAAATTGGCCGCTTGGGGTAAGATTAAAATAATTAAATTAAGATAATCAAATTAAAATAATCAAATTAAGTTAAGATAATTAAACTTTAAAAACAGTAATCTACTAGTCTTAATTTAAATAATTTATTATATAATAATAATTACAAAATTGTACTTTAAATTTAAGCTTAGATTTTAAATAAAACCTAAGCTTGACATCATTTAAAACATTTAAATTTTATTCAAAGTATCCGAAAAAATAGGCAAAAAAATAAAGGTTTTCAAGGAATATTTTAATTAATATTAAA